>JAEWEI010000335.1 GCA_023389545.1 Actinomycetes bacterium
GCCTGGCGCTGGTGGGCCCCCTGCTGGTGGGCGGTGTCGGCAGATGGCTAGCGCGCCGGCTGCCCGCTCGGGCGTCGGCGCCCACGTGGCTCGCCGTGGCCCACACGCACGGCCACTCGCTCCGCGTCGGAGCCGCCGTCAGCACGCTCGCGCTGGTGGTCGTCTTCACGCTCACCTACGCGTTCGCGCAGACCACGCCGCTGGCCGCCGCGAGGACCGACCTCGAGGCAGCGACTACTGCGCAGGCCACCCTGAGCGCTCCCGCGCTGGGCGGGCTGGCGCCGGACGTCGCCGACGCGGTGCGCGAGCTGCCCGGCGTGGAGGCCGCCGCGCCGTTCGGCAGCACCACCGTGCTGATGCCACTGACCATGTTCGGAGAGACGTCGCTCGAGGGCGCCGGGGCGGCGGTCCTCACGCCCGAGGCGGCAGGGGTGCTGGACCTCGACATCCAGGACGGCGACCTCGCCCGCCTCGTCGGGAACACCGTCGCCGTGGACGCCGGCTCGGCGCGCGCCCACCCCGTGGGCAGCAGCCTCGAGCTCGTCCTCGGCGACGGGACTCCGGCGCAGGCCGAGGTCGTCGCTGTGCACGACCGCGGCCTCGCGTTCGGCGCGGTCCTGCTCTCCGCCGACCTGGTCGCCGGACACGCCTCCGGCCTCGCGCAGAGCATCCTGGTGCGCACCGACGGCTCAGCCGCCGCGTCCGCGGCGCTCGCGGAGTTCGCCGGCGAGCGGCCCGGCGTGCTGGTCCAGGACCGGACCGCCGCCGCTGCCGGCGACGCGGAGATCGCGGGCCTCGGCAGCGCGCCGCCCGAGCTGTGGATCAACATCGTGGTGCTCGGGATGCTGCTGGGCTACCTGCTGCTGGGCGTCACCAACAAGTTGGTCGCGAGCACGCTCGAACGGCGCGCCGAGATCGCGACGCTGCAGCTCGCGGGCGCCACACCCCGCCAAGTCCGGTCGATGACGCGGTGGGAGGCGGCGATCGCCAGCGGAGTCGCACTGGCCACCGGGGGGCTGCTGTCGGTGGTCCCGTTGGCGATGCTCGGGCTCGGATTCCTTGGCCGGCCGGCGCCCGCGGGGCCGGCGTGGCTGGCGCCGGGCGTCGCGACGCTGGTGGTGGTGCTCGCATTCGCGGCAATCGAGCTGCCGACCCGGCGAGCGCTGCGCACCCCTCCGGCCCTGGCGCTGGCAGGTGCGGCCTGAGCCCGACCCGCCCCCCGTCAGCAGTTCGTGGGGGGCGGGGTCAGCGCTCCCCACTGCACTCGATAACGTTGTCGAAAACCCGCAACGTCCCTAAGGTGGCAAGCGCAATGACTCAAAGCACTCGCAAAGGGGCGAACAGTGCATCGAATCAGCAGATCCTCACGCGTTCTTGGACCGATACTCCTCGCGGCTCTCGTCGGGCTCGGCACGGTGCCAGCGATGGCCGCTGAGAGCGCCTCGACCGCGCCGGGCGGAGCGGTCGATCCCACGACCACCCAGGTCACGACAGCGCGCGGAACCGGCCAGGTCGTGGCCCTCACCTTCGACGACGGCCCGAATCCCGGCGAGACCGACGCGGTGCTGGACCTCCTCGCCGAGCACAGCATCCCGGCGGTCTTCTGCGTGATCGGGCAGAACATTCAGGGCACGCGCGGCGCGGAGCTGCTGCGGCGGATCGTGGCGGACGGCCACACGCTGTGCAACCACACGACCAGCTACGCGGACATGGGCTCGTGGACACCCGAGCGAGTCGAGGCGGACCTCGTCGAGAACCTGGCGATCATCCGCGAGGCGCTCGGCGACCCGAACGCGCCCGTGCCGTACTTCCGGGCCCCGAACGGGAGCTGGGGGCAGACAGCGGAGGTCGCCGCGCGACTCGGCATGCAGCCGCTGGGGCTCGGCAACACCATCGCCGACTGGGAGACGCAGGACGTCGCCACCCTGACGGCGAACCTCCGGGCCGCCATGCAGCCCGGCGCCGTGGCCCTCGTCCACGACGGCGGCGGCGACCGCACCGGCACCGTCGAGGCGGTGCGCACAGTGGTCGCGGAGAAGATCGCCGCCGGGTGGACGTTCACCCTCCCCGCCGAGCGCGGGCCGGACGGCGGCGGCGGGGGGACGACGCTCCTGTCGAACGACTTCGAGGACGCGCTGGCGCCGTGGTCCGCCCGAGGGAACGGCACGGCTCCCACGGTCACGCTCACCGACCAGGCCGCCCACGGCGGCACGCAGTCCGCGCTGGTGGACGGTCGCGGCGACACCTGGCACGGCATCGGCGCCGACGTGACCGACCTGTTCGACGCCGGCATCACGTACCACGTGTCCGCGTGGGTCAAACTGGCCGAGGGCGCCTCGCCGGACCCGGCCGACCTGCGCGTCAGCGTGCAGCGCGACGTCGACGGATCGTCCAGCTACGACACCGTCGCCACGGCCACCGGCGTCACCGCCGATGAGTGGGTGCAGGTCAGCGCCGACTACACGATGGCCGCGGCCGACTCGGCGCTGCTCTACTTCGAGTCCGCCTCCGGCACGTCCTCGTTCCTGGTCGACGACATCGTGGTCACCCGTGACTCGGCGCCGCCGGTGCAGACCGACATCCCGTCCCTGAAGGACGAGCTGCCCTGGCCGATCGGCGTGGCGATCGATGAGCGCGAGACCGCAGGCCAGGGCGCTGTGCTCGTCGAGAAGCACTTCGACCAGATCACCGCCGAGAACGCCATGAAGCCGGAGTCCATCCAGCCGACGGAGGGCGAGTTCACGTTCGCGGAGGCCGATCACCTGGTCGACGCCGCGATCGCCAACGGCCAGCGCGTCTACGGCCACACCCTGGTGTGGCACAGCCAGACCCCCGACTGGTTCTTCCTCGACGAGGCCGGGCAGCCGCTCACGAACAGCGCCGCCCACCAAGCGGTGCTGCGGGACCGCATGAAGACCCACATCGACACGGTCGCGGGCCACTACCGGGAGAAGTACGGCGAGTACGGGACGCCCGGCAACCCGATCGTCGCGTTCGACGTGGTCAACGAGGCCATCGCCGAGTCCGAGTCCGACGGCCTGCGCCGCAGCCGCTGGTACGAGGTGCTCGGCGAGCAGTACCTCGACCTCGCGTTCGAGTACGCCAGCGACGCGTTCAACCGCGGGGTCACCGA
>JAEWEI010000346.1 GCA_023389545.1 Actinomycetes bacterium
CCCCCCCCGGGGGGGGGGGGGGGGGGGGGGGGCGCCCCGGGGGGGGGGGGCGGGGGGGGGGGGGGGCGGGGGCGGGCCGCCCACCACGGCTGTCGAGCGGAAGGTCAGGCCTTCGAGTCCGCGGCGACTGGCGCCTCCGCGGGGACGGGGCTGCCCGTGTGCTTGGCGGGAAGCCGGGTGAAGCCGAGCGTCAGCACGAGACCGACGACGGCGGCGCCGATCGCGATGACGAACGGCTTGGTGTAGTCGCCCTCGGCGCCCATGCTGGCGGCGATCCGGGGGGCGAAGAACGCAGCGATCGAGTACGCGGTGAACACGATGCCGTAGTTGATGCCCTGGAACCTGGGACCGAAGTTCTTCATCGTCAGCGCCGGGAAGATGCCCATGACGCCGCCGAAGCACAGGCCCAGGCCGATGATGCCGATGGCGAAGCCCACCGTCGACGAGACGAGCACCAGCACGAGCATCGACAGCGCGACGGTGCCGTAGATCATCATCAGCGCGTTGGTGTAGCCGAGCCGGTCGGAGACCGCGCCCCACACGATGCGGCCCAGCATGTTGCACGCGGCGTAGATCGAGACGAATACCGCCGCGGTGCCGGCGCTGAGGCCGAACATGGCGCTCTGCCCGATGCCGGAGGCCTGCGAGGCGATCATGAGGCCCGAGAACGCGCCGACGCCCATCATCAGGAAGATGAGGAAGAACTGCGGGGTCTTGACCATGCCCGTCCAGGGCAGGTTGACCGCCGGGCCCGCGCCCGCGGGCGGGGTCCAGCCGGCGGGCGTGAAGCCGACCGGCGCGGCGCGCAGGAAGAGCGACGCGACGACCACGACGCCCGCGTAAACGGCGCCCATGGTCAGGAACGCGCGGTCGACGCCCGAGCTCTTGATGAGCGCCTGGGCGACAGGCGCGGCGATGACCGAGGCGGCGCCCATGCCACCTGTGATCAGGCCCGCGGCCATGCCCCGCTTGTCCGGGAACAGCTTCATCGTGTTGTTGAGGCAGCCGGAGTACGCCAGGCCCTGCCCGAGGCCGGCCAGCAGGCCGTAGCTCAGGTACAGCATGGTCGTGGTGGTCGCGACCCCGGCGAGCATGAAGCCGCCGGCGAACATGAGGCCGCCGACGAGGATGGAGATCCGCGCGCCGCCCTTGTCGACGATCCAGCCGCCCAGGATCATCGGGATCGGCCCGATGGCCGCGTTGATGGTGAACGCCATCATGACCTCGGGCATCGTCCAGCCGCGCAGCCCGCTGAGCGGGCCCGCGAAGACGGAGAACGAGTAGATCGCGCCCGTGCACATGAGGATCGCGACGGACCCCCACAGCACCGCCCACCTGTTGATCGTCGTGCTCGGTGTGGACATGGTCAGGCCTTTCCGACAGGCGCGGGCGTCGTCGTCCGCGCGGTGGGGGTGTGGGTGGTGCTCAGGTGCGAGGCGAGCTCGCCCCAGGTCTGACGGAAGATCCCCGCGGGCATCAGCCGCAGGTCGGGGGAGATGGCGGGGGCGAAGTCCATCTGGTCCAGGACGTCGGCCTGCAGGTCGATCCCGGGCGCGATCTCGATGAGGGTCATGGCGTCCGGGCTGAGCTCGAACACGGCCCGCTCGGTGACGTAGAGCACCCGCTGCCCGCGCGCGGCAGAGAACGGGCCGCTGAAGGTGATCTGCTGGACGCGGTCGAGGAACTTGCGCGCCCGGCCCTCGCTGGTGATCCGCAGGGCCCCGTCGACGACCTCGACCTCGAGGCCCCCGGCGGTGAAGGTGCCGGCGAAGACCAGCGTCTTGGCGGACTGGCAGATGTTGATGAAGCCGCCGCAGCCGGCGACCCGCGAGCCGAACTTCGACACGTTGACGTTGCCGGCGCCGTCGGTCTGGGCCAGGCCCAGCACCGCCACGTCCAGGCCGCCGCCGTCGTAGAAGTCGAACTGCGCGTGCATGTCCACCAGGGCCTGCGGGTTGTAGGCGTGCCCGAAGTCCTTGAGACCGGCCGGGACGCCGCCGATGGCGCCCGCCTCGGTGGTGAGCATGATCTGGTCGCTCACGCCCTCCTCGGCGACGACAGTGCCCACGTCGGCGGGGATGCCGACGCCCAGGTTCAGCACGGTGTGCGGGGCGAGCTCCATCGCGCAGCGCCGGGCGATGATCTTGCGCTCGCTGAGCGGGATCGGCGCGACGTCGGAGAGCGGGATCCGCAGCTGGCCGGAGAACGACGGGTTGTAGTGCGTGTTCTCCGTCTGGAAGTGGTTCTCGGGCTCGGAGACCACCAGGTAGTCCACGAGGATGCCGGGGACCTTGACGTCGTTGGGGTCCAGCGTGCCGCGGGCGGCGATGGACTCGACCTGGGCGATGACGATGCCGCCGCAGTTGTGGACGGCCTGCGCGATGGGCAGCACCTCCATCTTGAGGCCCTCGTGGGTGAGGGTGAGGTTGCCGTCCTCGTCGGCGATAGTGCCGCGGATCAGCGCGACGTCGAGCGGGAACGAGGGGTAGAACAGCCACTCCTGCCCGGCGAGCTCGACGACCTGCACGATGTCGTCCACCGAGGACGGCGACATCCGGGCGCCCTCGACGCGGGGGTCGACGAACGTGCCGAGGCCGACCTTGGTGATGACGCCGGGTCGTTTGGCGGCGATCTCGCGGTAGAGCTGGGTGATGACGCCCTGCGGCAGGTTGTACGCCTCGCAGCCGTCGGCCTCGATGAGCTTGGCCAGGGCGGGGGAGGCGATCGCGATGCCGCCGATCCAGCGCTTGATCAGGCCCTCGTGCCCGAGGTGGCTCATGCCCTTGTCGCGGCGGTTGCCGACGGCGCTGGCGTGCATGACCGTCAGGTCGCGCGGGGCGCCGTGCTCGAGGAACCGACGCTCGATCGCGGCGAGGGCCTCCTCGTTGACGCAGGACAGCCCGAATCCGCTCAGGGCGACCGCGTCACCGTCCTTGACGAGCTCTGCGGCCTGGGCCGCGGTGATCACGTGGGCCATCTGCTGGTCTCCCTCGACGCAACTGTCGGCTGGTCCGCCGAACAACCGCAACGATTGCGGACGAGATGCGTCGGGAATCAGGACCATCGTCCTGAGATTCCGGCGGCGCCCAGCCCCCACGATGGTGCGCAGCGGCCAGCAGAGCCGCCGTCGCACACACCTCACGCAGGTGGTGGCGAGCCCCGATGGAGAGGCGTACGACCATGGACTTCGGACTGACCGACGAGCAGCAGCTCCTGCTCGAGAGCCTTGACGAGCTGCTCGAGCGCGACTGTCCCGAGTCGTACATCGCCGAGCTCGACCTGACCCACCAGCCGCCCACGACGTTCCGCAAGGCGATGAACGAGGCCGGCTTCGGCGCGCTCGGCTTCCCCGAGGAGTACGGCGGCACGCCCAGCGACGCGCTGACGCTCGTGATGCTGGCCGAGCGCGTCGCCCGCCAGGGGCTCAACAACGGCTACGGCCTCGAGCTGCTCCAGGCCATGGACATCCTCGAGTTCGGCTCCGACGAGCAGAAGCAGGAGATCCTCGGCCTGCTCGCGGCCGGCGAGGTGCCCTTCGCCCTGGGCTTCACCGAGCCCGGGGCCGGCTCCGACAACGCGGCCATGTCCACCACCGCCGTCCACCACGACGGGATGGTGACGTTCAACGGCACCAAGACGCTCATCACCAACGCGCTCCAGTCCAAGTACCTGCTGCTCATGGCCAAGAACCCGGGCGGCGACGACCCGCGCCGGGCCATCTCGATGTACCTGGTGCCCATGGACGCGCCGGGGGTCACCACCAACCGGCTCGACAAGATCGTGTGGCACATCTCCGACTCGTGCGAGATCTTCCTCGACGACGTCACGCTCCCCGAGAGCTGCCTGGTGGGCGTGCAGGGCAACGGCTTCAAGCAGCTCATGCGCAACTTCGAGCTCGAGCGCCTGGTCATCGCCGCCAACTGCCTGGGCATGGCGCAGTGCGCCTTCGACGACGCCGCCACCTACGCCGCCCAGCGCGTCCAGTTCGGCAAGCCGATCGGCTCGTTCCAGCTCATCCAGCTCAAGCTCACCGACATGGCGATCAAGCTCGAGAACATCCGCAACTTCGTCTACAAGACGGCGTGGATGGTCGACCAGGACCTGCCGCTCAAGAGCCAGGGCGCGCTGTGCAAGCGCTACTCCGCGATGGCGGCGTTCGAGGTCGCGGACGAGGCGATGCAGATCTTCGGCGGCGTCGGCGTGACAGTCGGCACCCGGGTGTCCCGGCTCTGGCGTGACCTGCGCGGCCACCGCTTCGGCGGGGGGACCGACGAGATCATGGTCCACATCGCGGGGCGCCAGATCGTCAAGGACCACAGCTGAGCCGTCCGTCCGGAGAAGGAGAACCCCCGATGAAGATCGTCGTCGCCTACAAGTGGGCAGCGAACCCCCAGGACGCCGAGGTCCGCCCCGACGGGACCGTCGACCTGTCCCGCGCCAAGGCCGCCGTCAGCGAGTACGACCCGGTCGCGTTCGAGCTGGCCCGCCGGCTCGCCGACGCCACGGGCGGGGAGGTGGTCGGCCTGACGGTCGGCGACCGCTCGATCGACACGCCCCTGGCCCGCAAGGCCGCGCTGTCGCGGGGCCTGGACCGGCTGGTGATGGTGGCCGACGACGCGCTGGCCGGCGCCGACGGGACGCGCCTCGCGGCAGTGCTCGCCGCCGGCGTCACCGCGATCGGCGATGTGGGCCTGGTGCTCACCGGCGACTCGTCAGTCGACGTGGCGCAGGGCCAGGTGTCGATGACCCTCGCGGGCTGCCTCGGTTGGCTCGCGCTCGGCGCCGTCTCGTCCGTGGCCCCCGCCGAGGGCGGGCTCGCCGTCGAGCGGGACCTGCCGACGGGCATGACCACCTTGGTGCTCACCGGCCCCGCGGTGCTCGCTGCCACGAGCGACGCCGCCGTGCCGCGCGTGCCGGGCATGAAGGACATCCTGGGCGCCGCGAAGAAGCCGGTCGAGGTGCTGGCCCTGGCCGACCTGGCCGTCGAGCCCGCCCAGGTCGCGCTCAGGACGCTGGGCACGGCGCGCCCGGCCGAGCCCACCCGTGGCGCCGTCCTGTTCGACGGGGACGCCGCCACCGCCGCAACCGAGCTGGTGGGCGCGCTGCGCCTGGCCGGCGTTCTGTAGAGAGAAGGAACCATGGACGTCTCAACCCAGGCCTTCGTCCTGGTCGCCGGCGACCCGGCTGTCAGCGGGCTCGTCGAGGTCGCCCGGGCCCTCGGGACCGAGGTCGTGGCCGTCGTCGCGGGAGAGCAGGGGGTGGCCGCCGCCGTCGCCCCGGCCGTCGACCGGGTGCTGTGGCTCGGCGACCCTGGCGAGCACCCAGTCGAGGCCTTCGCGCCCGACGTCGCCCGGCTGGTCGCCGAGGCCGCTCCCCGCGCAGTCGTGGGCGCCACGACCCCGGCCGGTCGCGCCCTGCTCGGGGCGGTGGCCGCGCGGCTCGGCGCCCCGGTGCTCGGCGGGATCGCCGAGGTGGGGCTCGACGGCGACGCCGTCGTGGTCACACACGGCGTCTTGGGCGGCATCGCCGAGCACCGCACCGCGGTGA
>JAEWEI010000396.1 GCA_023389545.1 Actinomycetes bacterium
GCGACGAGGCGCGCTGGGAGCTCGAGTGGCTGCTGCGCATGCAGGTCCCGGCGGGGCAGCGGTACGCGGGCCTGGCCCACCACAAGGTCGCGGACGAGCGGTGGACGCCGATCCCCACGCTCCCGCATGAGGACCCGCAGCCCCGCTACCTGCACCGGCCGTCGACGGCGGCGGCCCTCAACCTCGCGGCCGCGGCCGCCCAGGGCGCGCGAGTCTTCGCCGCCGAGGACCCGGCGTTCGCCGCCCGGCTGCTCGCCGCGGCCCGCGCGGCGCATGCGGCCGCCCTGCGCCACCCGGATCTGCTGGCGCCGGACACGAACGTGCTGGCCAACGGGGGCAGCGGCCCGTATGACGACACCGACCTGCGGGACGAGTGGTACTGGGCCGCCGTGGAGCTGTATCTGACGACCGGCGACGAGCAGCACCTCGACGCGCTGCGCGCCAACGCCTGCCACGTGGACGGGGACGTCGACGTGTTCGCCGACATCGACTGGCAGCGGGTGGGCGGCCTCGCCAGGCTCCACCTGGCCCTCGTGCCGAGCGCCCTGCCGCAGGGCGAGGCCGACGCCGTGCGGGCATCGGTGGTGGCCGCCGCGGACGCGATCCTGGCGGTGCAGGCGGCCCAGCCGTTCGGGCACCCGTATGCGCCGCCGGACGGCAGGTACGACTGGGGCTCGAACGGCCTGCTGCTCAACCAGCTCACCGTGCTGGGCGCCGCCTGGGCGCTGACCGGGGACGCGCGGCACCGGGACGGGCTCGCCCAGGGCATGGACTACGTGCTCGGGCGGAACGCCCTCGGGCTCTCCTACGTGACCGGCCACGGCACGCGCGCCGTGCACAACCAGCACAGCCGCTGGTACGCGCACCAGGTGGACCCGGCGCTGCCGCACCCACCGCGCGGCTCGCTGAGCGGCGGCCCGAACTCCGCCGCCCCGGACCCGGTCTCCGCCGCGCTGGTGGCCGGCCTCCCGGCCCAGCAGTGCTACGTGGACGACATCGGCGCGTACGGCGTCAACGAGATCACCATCAACTGGAACGCGCCCCTCGCTCAGGTGTCCGCGCTGCTGGCGGGGGTGCTCACACCTCGGGGGCGCCCGGGCACTGCGCCAGCCACTGCGCCACAGTGTCTAGACTGACGCCAACGGCTACGACCCGGCTATCACCGGTGAGCCTCCGGAAGAACAGCTGGCGCCCGGCGGGCGCCGCCCAGTAGACCCGGACGGGTGGGCCCGTCATCGCCTGGACATCGAGTGGTCGGCCACGTGCGCGCACGTCAGCCGGCAAGCGGGGTGGTACCGCGGTGGGCCGCAGCTCTCAGGGGCGGCCTGTCGTCCTCGCGGCGAACCACGACGACGACCAGGAGCCCGCACCGACATGGCGTACCCCCTGCACCGACCGACCGACGGCAATGGCCCGGGGATCCCCGCGTCCCCCGACCTGCACGCGCTCGAGAAGGACGTCCTGGCCTACTGGGCCGCCGATGGCACCTTCCGCGCCTCGATCGAGCAGCGCCCGGCGGGGGAGCACGGCTCCAACGAGTTCGTCTTCTACGACGGCCCCCCGTTCGCCAACGGCCTGCCGCACTACGGGCACCTGCTGACGGGCTACGCCAAGGACGTCGTCGGGCGCTACCAGACGCAGCGCGGCCGCCGTGTCGAGCGCCGCTTCGGCTGGGACACGCACGGGCTGCCGGCCGAGCTCGAGGCCGAGCGCATCCTCGGCATCACCGACAAGTCGCAGATCGAGCAGATGGGCATCGCGCAGTTCAACGACGCGTGCCGCACCTCGGTGCTGAAGTACACCCGCGAGTGGCAGGAGTACGTCACCCGCCAGGCGCGCTGGGTGGACTTCGACAACGACTACAAGACGCTCGACCTGCCCTACATGGAGTCGGTCATCTGGGCGTTCAAGCAGCTCTATGACAAGGGCCTGGCGTACGAGGGCTACCGCGTCCTGCCGTACTGCTGGCGTGACGAGACCCCGCTGTCCAACCACGAGCTGCGCATGGACGACGACGTCTACCAGTCGCGCCAGGACCCGGCGCTCACCGTCGGCGTGCGCCTGGAGACGGGCGAGCTCGCGCTCATCTGGACGACGACGCCGTGGACGCTGCCCAGCAACCTCGCGATCGCCGTCGGGCCCGAGATCGAGTACGTCGTGGTCGAGCCCGCCGAGGGCCCGCTGGCGGGGGAGCGCGTGGTGCTGGCCGCGTCGCGCCTCGCCGCCTACGCCCGCGAGCTCGGCGAGGAGCCGAATGTCGTGGCGCGCATGCTCGGCGCCGAGCTGGCCGGGCGCTCCTACACGCCGCCGTTCCCGTACTTCGCCGGGGAGCCGAACGCGCACCGCGTGCTGCTCGCCGACTTCGTCACGACCGAGGACGGCACCGGCCTGGTGCACCTGGCCCCCGCGTTCGGCGAGGACGACATGGCGGTGTGCGACGCCGCGGGCATCGTGCCGGTCGTGCCGGTGGACGCCAAGGGGCGCTTCACGTCGGCGGTGCCCGACTACGCCGGGCAGCAGGTCTTCGACGCGAACCCGCACGTCATCGCCGACCTCAAGTCCGGCGAGGGCGCCCTCGCGGCCGTCCCGGCCGAGCTGCGCCCGGTGGTGGTGCGCCACGAGACGTACCAGCACTCGTACCCGCACTGCTGGCGCTGCCGGAACCCGCTGATCTACAAGGCCGTGTCGAGCTGGTTCGTGCGGGTCACCGAGTTCCGGGACCGCATGGTCGAGCTCAACGAGAAGATCACGTGGGTGCCGGAGCACATCAAGGACGGGCAGTTCGGCAAGTGGCTCGCGGGCGCCCGCGACTGGTCGATCTCCCGGAACCGGTACTGGGGCACGCCCATCCCCGTGTGGGTGAGCGATGACCCGGCCTACCCCCGCATCGACGTCTACGGCTCGCTCGCCGAGCTCGAGGCGGACTTCGGCGTCGAGGTCACCGACCTGCACCGCCCGTTCATCGACGAGCTGACGCGCCCCAACCCGGACGACCCCACGGGCCGTTCGACGATGCGCCGCATCCCCGACGTGCTCGACGTGTGGTTCGACTCGGGCTCGATGCCGTTCGCGCAGGTGCACTACCCGTTCGAGAACGCGGACTGGTTCGAGCACCACTACCCGGGCGACTTCATCACCGAGTACATCGGCCAGACCCGCGGCTGGTTCTACACGCTGCACGTGCTCGCCACGGCGCTGTTCGACAGGCCCGCGTTCCACACGTCCGTCTCGCACGGCATCGTGCTGGGCTCGGACGGCCGCAAGATGAGCAAGTCGCTGCGCAACTACCCGGACGTCGCCGAGGTCTTCGACCGTGACGGCTCGGACGCGATGCGCTGGTTCCTCATGGCGAGCCCCATCCTGCGCGGTGGCAACCTGGTCGTCACCGAGGAGGGCATCCGGGAGAACGTCCGCCAGGTCATGCTGCCGCTGTGGAGCACCTGGTACTTCTTCACGCTCTACGCGGGCGCCGCGAACGAGGGCGCCGGACTCACCGCGCGACGGGTCACGGAAGCGGACTACGCCGACGGCTCGCTGGCGACGATGGACAGGTACCTGCTGGCCCGCACGCGCACGCTCGTGGAGCGCGTGGGCGCCCAGCTCGACGCGTTCGACGTGCCGGGCGCCTGCGAGAGCGTGCGCGAGCACCTCGACGTGCTGACCAACTGGTACGTGCGGACCTCGCGTGACAGGTTCTGGCAGGAGGACGCCGCCGCGTTCAACACGCTGTGGACCGCCCTGGAGACGTTGACCCGCGTCATGGCGCCCCTCGCGCCGCTGCTCAGCGAGGAGGTGTGGCGCGGGCTCACCGGTGGGCGCAGCGTGCACCTCACCGACTGGCCGCGCCTGGGCGCAGGCTCCGCGGACGACCTGGCCCTCGCCGCCGACGACGCGCTCGTGGCGGCCGTCGACCGGGTCCGCGAGATCGTCTCCGCGACCTTGGGGCTCCGCAAGGCGCACAACCTGCGGGTCCGCCAGCCGCTGCGCGCGCTGCGCGTCGTGCTGCCCGAGCCGGCCCAGGTGGAGGGCTTCGCCGACCTCATCGCGGCGGAGCTCAACGTCAAGGGCGTCGAGCTGCAGTCGCTCGAGGACGCCGCGGCGGGCGCCGTCGGCGTCCGCACGCAGGTGGTCGTGAACGCCCGGGCCGCCGGCCCGCGCCTCGGCCGCGGGGTGCAGGACGCCATCCGCGCGGCGAAGGCCGGCGACTGGTCCACTGACGCCTCGGGCGCGGTCGTGGTGCACACGCCCGCTGGTGACGTGCCGCTGCAGGAGGGCGAGTACGAGACGACGACAGTCGTCGAGGCGGGCGACGGCGACCTGGCGGCCGCTGTGCTGCCCGGTGGCGGGTTCGTGGTGCTGGACCTGGCCCTCGACGAGGAGCTGAGGGCCGAGGGGTACGCGCGTGACGTGGTGCGCGCCGTGCAGGATGCCCGCAAGGCCGCCGGCCTGCAGGTGACGGACCGGATCCGGCTCACGCTCGTGGTCCCGGAGGGCGAGGTGGACGGCGTGCGCACGCACCAGGAGTTCGTCGCGGCGGAGACGCTCGCGTCGGAACTGGCGATCGAGCAGGCGCCCGACGGGCAGCTCGCCGTCCGCGTGGAGCGGGCATGAGCGGCCCGGGCGGCGCCGAGCACCTGCGTCGCGAGGCCCAGGACGCGGCGCGCACGGCGGCCGACGAGGTGTACGCGGCGATCCTCGAGCGGGCGCCGGAGCACGACATCGACCCGACGCTCGACCGGGTGCGCGCGGTGTGCGACCTGCTGGGCGACCCGCAGCGCTCGTTCCGCACGGTGCACGTCACGGGCACCAACGGCAAGACGTCCACGGCGCGCATGGTCGAGTCGCTGTTGCGCGAGCTGGGCCTGCGCACGGGCCGGTTCACCAGCCCGCACCTGACCCGCGTCACCGAGCGCATCGCGATCGACGGCGAGCCGATCTCCGATGAGCGCTTCGTCGAGGTGTGGCAGGACGTCGCGCCGTACATCCAGATGGTCGACACGGCGTCGCTCGCCGAGGGCCAGCCCCGCCTCAGCTTCTTCGAGGTGTTCACCGTGATGGCGTTCGCGGCGTTCGCGGACACCCCGGTGGACGTCGCGGTCATCGAGGTGGGGCTCGGCGGGCGGTGGGACGCCACCAACGTCGTCGACGGCGACGTCGCGATCCTCACACCGGTGGCCATCGACCATGAGCGCTACCTCGGGAGCACCCTGGTGGAGATCGCGGGGGAGAAGGCCGGGATCATCAAGGACGGCGCCACAGTCGTCCTGGCCCCCCAGCACGAGGACGTCGAGGGCGTGGTGCTCGCGGCGGCCGCCGAGCGGGGCGCCCGCGTGGTCCGCGACGGCGTCGACATCGACGTGGTGGACCGGCAGGTCGCCGTGGGCGGGCAGGTGCTCTCGCTGCGCGGGCTGGGCGGCGTCTACACCGAGGTCTTCCTGCCGATGTACGGCGCGTACCAGGCGCACAACGCGCTGCTGGCGCTCGTCGCGGTCGAGGCCCTGGTCACGGGCGGGGCCGCGCTGGACGCCAGCGTGGTCGAGGCCGCGTTCGGGTCGGTGAGCTCGCCAGGCCGCCTCGAGGTGGTGCGCACGAGCCCGACGATCTTGGTCGACGGGGCGCACAACCCCGCTGGCGCGGAGGCACTCGCGGGCGCCGTCGAGGAGGCGTTCGACTTCACCAGCCTCGTGGGCGTGGTGGGCGTCATGGCCGACAAGGACCCCGAGAACATCCTCGCCGCGCTCGAGCCGCTGCTCGCCGAGGTGGTGGTCACTCGGGCGTCCACCGATCGGGCGCTCGACGTGGTGGACCTCGCCGAGGTGGCTGTCGACGTGTTCGGCGAGGACCGGGTGCACGTCGCCGAGCGGCTCGACGAGGCCATCGACCTGGCGGCCGCGCGGGCCGAGTCACTCGAGGACTTCGGCTCCGGGGTGCTCGTCACCGGCTCGATCCTGCTCGTCGCCGAGGCGCGGGTGCTGCTCGGCAGGCCGTGACGGTCCGTGCCGGGCCATCGCGGGCGCTCCCCGCTTGACGGCCCGGCACACCGGCACGAGTGTGAGGGTGAGGCTCCGGACCTGGGTCCCGCGCCTCGGTGCGCCTCAACGGTGCGGCCACGCGGCACGAAGGGAAGATCGCGATGAAGAAGCTGATCAATGACCCGCAGACCGTGGTCGCCGAGTCGGTGGCCGGGTTCGGGCACGCGCATGCCGACGTGGTGGTCGTGCACGCCGACCCCCTGTTCGTCAGCCGGGCCGGGGGCGCCGTGCCCGGCAAGGTGGGGCTGGTGAGCGGCGGGGGCAGTGGGCACGAGCCGCTGCACGCCGGGTTCGTGGGCAGGGGGATGCTCGACGCCGCCGTTCCCGGGCCCGTGTTCACCTCGCCGACGCCGGACCAGATCAGCCCGGCCATCGCGGCCGCCGACTCGGGCGCGGGCGTGCTCGCGATCGTGAAGAATTACACCGGCGACGTGCTCAACTTCGAGACAGCCGCCGAGCTGGCGGACGCCGACGGCCACCGGGTGCGGACAGTCGTCGTCGCCGACGATGTGGCGGTCGAGGACTCGCTCTACACCGCGGGGCGGCGCGGCGTCGCGGGGACGGTCGCAGTGGAGAAGATCGCCGGGGCGGCCGCCGAGCGCGGTGACGGCCTCGAGCAAGTCACGGAGGTCGCTGAGCGGGTCATCGCCAACGTCCGCTCGATGGGCGTGGCGCTCACCGCCTGCACCGTGCCCCATGCCGGGGCGCCGAGCTTCGACCTGCCGGAGGACGAGATCGAGGTGGGCATCGGGATCCACGGCGAGCCCGGACGGCGCCGCGTCCCCATGGCGCCCGCCGACGAGATCACCCAGATGCTGCTCGACCCGGTGGCCGACGACCTCGGCCTCGCGGCGGGCGACAAGGTGCTGCTGCTGGTCAACGGGATGGGTGGCACTCCGGCGTCCGAGCTCTACGTCGTCTATGGTCGGGCTCGCAGGCTGCTGGAGGAGCGTGGGGTCGAGGTGGCCCGTTCGCTCGTCGGCAACTATGTGACGTCGCTCGAGATGCAGGGAGCGTCGGTGACAGTGCTCCGGCTGGACGAGGAGCTGACCGGGTTGTGGGATGCGCCGGTGCACACCGCCGCGCTGCGTTGGTGACGTCGCCTCCGAGGGACCCTGAGCAAGGAGCTGGAGCATGACGCTGGACGTGACGTGGGCCATCGCATGGGTGCGCGGCACGGCTGACACCGTGGCCGAGCACAGGGACGAGCTGGTCGAGCTCGACCGGCAGATCGGCGACGGGGACCACGGGGAGAACCTCACCCGGGGGTTCTCCGCGGTGATCCAGCGCCTCGACGCGCTCGAGGAGCCCCCGGCGGAGGTCGGCGACGTGCTCAAGCTCGTCGCGACGACGCTGATGTCGACGGTCGGCGGGGCCGCGGGGCCGCTGTACGGCACCGCGTACCTGCGCGCCGCGAAGGCCACGGGAGTCCCCGAGCTCGACAGCGCGGGCGTCGTGGCGTTGCTCGAGGGCGCCCTGGAGGGCATCGTCGTGCGCGGCAAGTCGACCACCGGCGAGAAGACGATGGTCGACGCGTGGTCGCCAGCCGTCGAGGCGGCGGTGGCGGCCGCCGACGCGGGGCAGGACCCTGCCGGGGTGCTCGACGCGGCGGCCGACGCCGCCGAGCGTGGCGCCGAGGCGACCATCCCGATGGTGGCGACCAAGGGGCGCGCGAGCTATCTGGGGGAGCGGTCCGCCGGGCACCGCGACCCGGGCGCCGAGTCGAGCGCGCTGGTGCTGCGCGCCGCGGCGCGTGCTGCGGCTGAGGCGGCGGCATGAGCCTTCCGGCCGACTCCGGCGGCGAGGGCGCCGTCGCGCGGGTGGCGTTGGTGCTGGTGTCGCACTCCGAGCAACTCGCACAGGGGGTGGCCGAGCTGGCCGCGCAGATGGCGCCGCAGGTGCTGCTGCTGCCGGCGGGCGGCGACGGCGCTGGCGGCCTCGGAACGAGTTTCGAGCGGGTGGAGGACGCCTTGGCCCGCGCGACGCAGGACGGCCGCTCCGCGGTGGTGCTGACCGACTTGGGCTCGGCGGTGCTCACCACCGAGTCGGTGCTGGACCTGGCTGAGCCGGAGGTGGCCGCGCGGGTGCGCATCGCCGACGCGCCGCTGGTCGAGGGCGCGGTCGCCGCAGCGGTGACGGCGCACGGCGGGGGAGGCCTCGACGCCGTCCTCGCCTCCGCCGAGCAGGCGGGATCGACGTTCGCGCCATCGGCAGCCCAGACGAACGCCGACACGTCGGCAGCGCAGGCCGCAGGAGCGCAGGCGGACGAGGCGTTGGAGGGCATGGCCGTCGTGACGCTCCGCAATCCGCTCGGCCTGCACGCCCGCCCCGCGGCGATGCTCGCCCGCATGGTCGCGGGCTTCGACGCGGCCGTCACCGTCGACGGTGTCAACGCCGCGAGCGTGCTGGAGCTGATGAAGTTGGGCGCGACGGGTGGGCAGGAGCTCACCGTGCGGGCCTCAGGGGCGGAGGGCCGGGCTGCGTTGGACGCGGTGGTGGAAGCCATCGAGGGCGGCTTCGGCGAGGTCTGAGAAGCATCTCGGCGCAAGTTTGCAGTCGTGTAATATTTCACCCGTGCAAGAAGATGAGGTCGGCGGAGGGCTGCGCGAGCGCAAGAAGCGCGCACGCCGGGCGGCCCTCATCGACGTCGCCCAGCGACTCGCCGCCGAGCGTGGCCTCGACGGCGTCACCGTCGAGGACATCTGCGCCGAGGTCGGCGTCTCGCCCCGCACGTTCTTCAACTACTTCGAGACGAAGGACGACGCGGTGCTCGGCGTCGGCGAGTGGGGCGTCGACCCGGAGGCCCGCGACGAGTTCGTGAGCGGGGGGCCCACCGGCGACCTGCTCACCGACCTCCAGGCGCTGGCCCGGCGGGTCATCGACCGGCAGTTCGCCCCCGGTGACCAGGTGCGCTGCGCCCACGAGATCGCCCAGCACGAGCCGCGGCTCGCCCAGCGGCGGCTGAGCTGGATGGACGCCCAGCGCAGCAGCGTCGAGGACCTCATCGGCCAGCGGTTCGCCCACACCGGGACCACCGGCATCGGCGTGGACGTCGCCGGCATGGCCCTCCTGCTGTTGACGCATGTCGCGGTGCAGCGCTGGGAGGCGGACGGCGACTCCCTCCACGCGTCCGACAGGCTTCCCCAGGTCGCCGCCGAGCTCCGCACGCTCACCGGCGCCTGAGACATCGCGCCCCGCACGGCCCGCATCACCCCCGCACGCCCTGACCTGCGCCCACCCCCGACCGACCCGCCCCCGAGGCGCCGAGAACGAGGACGACCCATGACAGCCCCCACCCCACCCACGGCCGGCCAGCCGCTGGTCGTGCTGACCAAGCGCACCGTCTGGCTCATCTTCGGCGCGCTGATGGCCAGCATGTTCCTGTCCTCGCTCGACCAGTCCATCGTCGGCACCGCAATGCCCACGATCGTCGGCGAGCTCAACGGCGTCGAGCACCAGGGCTGGGTCGTGACGGCCTACATCCTGGCGATCGCCATCGTCATGCCGCTCTACGGCAAGTTCGGCGACCTCTGGGGCCGCCGCTGGCCGTTCCTCGTCGCGATCGGCCTCTTCACGGTGGCGTCGGCCGGCGCCGGGTTCGC
>JAEWEI010000418.1 GCA_023389545.1 Actinomycetes bacterium
AACGCCTACCCGGTGATCTCCACCACGAACCCGTCGACGCCGCCTCCCACGACGCCGCAGCCCACCACCCCGCCGCCCACCACGCCCCCGCCGACGACGCCGCCTCCCACGACGCCGCCGCCGACGACAGCCCCGCCCACCACGCCTCCGCCCACCAGCGCCGGCGCCTGCGCGGTCAAGTACACGGCGAACAGCTGGAACACCGGTTTCACGGGCTCGGTCCGGGTCACCAACACGGGCGGCTCAGCCCTGAGCAGCTGGCGCCTGACGTTCTCCTTCCCCTCGGGCCAGCAGGTCACGCAGGGATGGAGCGCCACCTGGTCGCAGTCAGGCTCGGCTGTGACGGCCGCGAACGCCGCCTGGAACGGCACGCTGGCGGCGGGCGCCAGTGTGGACATCGGCTTCTACTGCTCCCACTCGGGGACCAACACCGCGCCGACGGCGTTCTCGCTCAACGGGCAGGCCTGCTCGGTGAGCTGACCCGCCCCGCCTGAGACGGTGGCCCCCGCTCACCCGAGCGGGGGCCACCGTGCCGCGACCGGGCGCCGCGCGATCACGGGCGGCGCCCGCGACCCCTCGGCATGACCCCCTCAGCACAGGTGCGGGGAGTGACGGATCGCTCCCCGCACCTGTCTCCACCTACGCGGGCCGGGCCGGCGGCCTCAGGCGCGTGCGGCCGCCATAGCGCCTCGCAGGGCCTCGACGAACTCGTCGACGTCCTGCGGGGTGGTGTCGAACGCGCACATCCACCGCACCTCCCCGGTGGCGGGGTTCCAGTCGTAGAAGCGCCGGTGCTCACGGAGCCGGTCGGCGGCGCCCGGAGGCAGAACGGCGAAGACGGCATTGGCCTGCGTCGGCTGGGTGATCCGCACCCCCGCGACAGACTCCGCCCCGGCGCGCAGGCGCGCCGCCATCGCGTTCGCGTGAGCGGCGGAGCGCCGCCACAAGTCGCCCTCGAACAGCGCCACGAGCTGGGCGGAGACGAACCTCATCTTCGAGGCGAGTTGCATGTCGAGCTTGCGCAGGTAGTCGATCCCCGTGACCGCCTCGGGGGTGAGGACCACGACGGCCTCCCCCATCATCAGCCCGTTCTTGGTGCCTCCCAGCGACAGCACGTCGACGCCCGCGTCGGTGGTCAGCGCGCGCAGCGGCACGCCGAGCGACGCTGCCGCGTTCGCCAGCCGGGAGCCGTCGAGGTGCACGCGCATCCCGAGCCCGTGCGCCTGGTCGGCGAGCTCGCGGATCTCCTGCGGGGTGTACACGGTGCCGAGCTCGGTGGCCTGGGTGATCGAGACCACGCCCGGCTGCGCCCGGTGGGTGTCCCCCCAGCCCCACGCCTGCCGCGCGACGAGCTCCGGCGTGAGCTTGCCGTCGGGCGACGGCGCGGTGAGGAGCTTGAGGCCGCCGACGCGTTCGGGGGCGCCGTTCTCGTCCGTGTTGATGTGGGCGCTGTCCGCGCAGATGACGGCGCCCCAGCGGGGAAGCATCGCCTGCAACGCGAGCACGTTCGCCCCGGTGCCGTTGAACACGGGGTACCCCAGGGCCGCCGGGCCGAACTGCTCGCGGAGCACACGCTGCAGGCGCGCGGACCACTCGTCCTCGCCGTACGCGACCTGGTGGCCGCCGTTCGCCTCCGCCAGGGCGGCCAGCACCTCGGGGTGCACGCCTGCGTAGTTGTCGGAGGCGAAGTCGCGTCGGGCGGTGTCGTGGGTCGCGGTCACCGGGTCATTCTGCCGGAGCAGGAGCCGGCCGCGGAGCCGGCCTCGGAAAAGTCAGCGCGCGTCGTCCGCCGCTGCGCGCTGAGCAGCCCGAGCCTGCGCCTGCGCCGCCCGGCAGTCGGCGCATGTGCCGACCAGCTCGATGGTGTGCTCCACGTCGGCGAAGTCGTACGACGCGGCGACCTGGTCGGCCCACGCCTCCGTGCCCGGGCCGTCGATCTCCACGGCGCGGCCGCAGTGCCGGCAGACGAGGTGGTGGTGGTGGCTGCGCCGCTCGCACCGCCGGTAGACGGCCTCGCCGTCCGCGGAGCGCAGGACGTCCACCTCGCCGCTCTCGCTGAGCGTCTGCACCGCGCGGTACACAGTCGCCAGCCCGACGCTGGAGCCCTTCGCGCGCAGGAGCTCGTGGATCTGCTGCGCGCTGCGGAACTCGTCGAGCCCGTCGAGGAGTGCGATCACCTCGGCGCGCTGCCGCGTGTTGCGCTGCACCACAGCCATCAGTCCTCAGCTCCCACCGCTCTGTGCACGAGTCCCCGCGCGCCGCTCCGCGCGGCGGCCTCATGCGCCTCCACCCTGGCGTGCGATCAGCCCGCCCGCATGCCCGGCCAGTCTAGGCGACAGGCCCTGACCGGCCGATCTGGCCACACGCGCGGGGCGGCATGACGAGGCCCCCCGCCGCAGCCGCGGTGGGGGGCCTGGTCAGGATGCTGCCTACTTGGCGGCGACGGCGCGCTTGAGGGCGCTGCCCGCGGTGAGCTTCACACGGAAGCCGGCGGGGATCTCGAGCTTCTCGCCGGTCTGCGGGTTGATGCCCGTGCGCGCGGCACGGTCGGCGCGCGACACCGCGAGCAGGCCGGGGATGGTGACGCTCTCGCCGGCGGCGAGCTGCTCGACCAGGACCTCCTGGAAGGCCTTGAGCGCCGCGTCGGCGGCGGTGTTGGTCAGTCCGGCCTTGGCGGCGATGGCCTGGACGAGCTCGGTGCGGTTGACGCTCACGGGATTGTGCTCCTTGTCGGTCGGGACGTGCGTGCCCGGGTGAGTGCCCCGGGCGACGGCGGAGACGGAAGGCCGACGAGTCCGGAGCCTCGTTGACGCGTGTCCACCGCGGATGACCCTAGTGGCCCGCGCCGGGTGCTCGCTGCCACGGCGCGCCTGCGGAACCTCACATCCGCGCGTCGAGCCTGGCCAGGAGGTCGTCCAGGGGCCACGCGTCGATGACCTGCTCGGCGCCCACGCCGTGCGCGGCGGCGCGGTCGCAGCCCGCGATCTGCCAGTCGAGCTGGCCGGGCGCATGCGCGTCGGAGTCCACGGAGAACACGCACCCCAGCTCGACGGCTCGGTCGAACAGGGCGTGCGGCGGGTCGAGCCGGTCCGGCCGGCAGTTGACCTCGACGGCCACGCCGTTCTCGGCGCATGCCGCCAGGACGGCGTCCGCGTCGAACTCGCTGGCGGGGCGCTGACGCCGTCCGGTGAGCTGCCGGCCGGTGAGGTGCCCGAGCACGTCGACGTGCGGGTTGCGCACCGCCGCGAGCATCCTGCGGGTCATCGCCGCCCGGTCCATCCGCAGCTTGGAGTGCACCGACGCGACCACCACGTCGAGCTCGGCCAGCAGGTCGGGATCCTGGTCGAGCGACCCGTCGTCGAGGATGTCCACCTCGATGCCGGTGAGCACCCGGAAGGGCGCCACCGCGCGGTTGAGCGCGGCGATCTGCTCGATCTGCGCGCGCAGCCGGGCGGCGGACAGGCCGTTGGCGACGGTCAGCCGGGGCGAGTGGTCGGTGACGGCCATGTACTCGTGGCCGAGCTCGATCGCCGCGAGCACCATCTCCTGCAGCGGGCTGCCGCCGTCGCTCGCGTCGGTGTGCGTGTGCAGGTCGCCGCGCAGTCGCTCGCGCAGCGCGTCGCCCGGGCGCGGCCCGCGGCTGGCGGCGTCCTCCGCCTCCAACCGGTCGAGGTACTCCTGGGGCTCGTCGCGCACGGCGGCGGCGACGATCGACGCGGTGCGATCGCCGACGCCGGGCAGGTCGGTGAGGGACTGCGCCTCAACCCGCGCCACGAGCTCGTCGGGGTCCAGCTTCTCGATGGTGCGGGCTGCGTGTCGGAACGCGTCGCTGCGGTAGGCGCTCGCCTGCGCGCGCTCGAGCAAGAACGCGACGCGACGCAGCGCGCTCACCGCGTCGGCCTGCGCGGTGGCTGCCTGTGGGGACCCCATCGCTGGTCAGGAGGCCCGGCGCCGCGGACGGCGCGTCGTGCCGGTGCTCGCCTCGTCGTCCTGCGGCGCGGCCTTGGCCTTGGACTTGGCCTTGGCGGCCGGCTTCTTCGCGCGGGCGCTCGGGGCGGGCGCCGCGTCATCGGCGGCCGTGCGCTCGTCGCCCTCCGCCTCGGCTGTGGCGCTGGACGCCTTCGACTGCCGCTTCGCGCCACCGGCCTGCTTCGACGCGCTGGGCTGGCGGCCCCGCGCCTTCTCCACACTGCGTTGCAGCGCGGCGAGCAGGTCGACCACCTCCGCCCCCTCGCCCTCGCGGCCACCAGCGCCCTCGAGCCGCTCGGCGACCCCCTGGGTGCTGCCCGCGGCCACCTTTGCCTCGATCAGGCTCTCCAGCGCGCCCTGGTAGGAGTCCTCGAAGCCCGACGGGTCGAAGTCCGCCGCCAGGGACTCGACCAAGGACGACGCCATCGCCAGCTCCTGCGGACGGACCTGCACGTCGGTGTCCAGGACGGGGAAGTCGGCGGCGCGCACCTCGTCCGGCCACAACAGCGTCTGCAGGCAGATCACGTCGTCGCGCACCCGCAGCACCGCCATCGACTCCCGCTGCCGCAGCGCGACCTTCACCACGGCCATCCGCTCGGACGTCGCCAGCGCCTCCCGCAGCAGCGCGTACGGCTTCACAGCAGTGCGCTCCGGCTCCAGGTAGTACGTCTTCGCCAGCAGGATCGGGTCCACCTGCTCCTGCGGCACGAACTCCACGACCTCGATCTCCCGCTCAGTGGCCAGGGGGAGCTGCGCCAGGTCCTCGTCGGTGAGGATCACCAGCTCGCCGTCAGCCGTCTCGTACCCCTTGGCGATGTCCGCCATCTCCACCGCCTCGCCGCACACGCTGCACGTCTTGCGGTACCGGATGCGCCCGCCGTCGATGCGGTGCACCTGGTGCAACGGCACCTCGTGCTCGCCTGTGGCCGCGTAGAGCTTGACGGGGACGTTGACCAGCCCGAAGGCGACCGCGCCCTTCCAGATCGCCCGCACGGACGACCACCTCCCCTCGCACCGCCGGGCGCCCGCGCACTCGAGGGCCCGAACGCGCGACGTCCCGGGTCATCTGGGCAGGATGGACCCGTGCAGCCCATGCTCGCCACCGGAGCCGACCCGCAGATCGGGCTGCCCACAGGTCCCGGGTGGGCTTTCGAGGTGAAATGGGACGGCGTGCGGGTGCTCGCCGACACCACCCGAGGCGGCCTGCGGCTGCTGAGCCGCACCGGCCGGGACGTCACAGTCGCCTACCCCGAGCTGGGCGCGCTCGCGGACGTCCAGGGGGCGGTGCTGGACGGCGAGGTCGTCGCGATGTCCGGCGGGAGGCCGTCCTTCGAGGCGCTCGCCGAGCGCATGCACGTGCGGGACGCCGCGCGCGCCCGGCGGCTGGCCCAGGAGTCCCCCGTGTCCTACCTCGTCTTCGACGTGCTGACGCTCTACGGGGTGGATGTGACCCGCAGGTCCTTCGACGAGCGCCGCGCGACGCTCGAACGGCTGACGCTCCCGCCGCCGGCGCAACTCTCCCCCGTGTACACCGACGGTGCAGAGCTCTGGCAGGTCACCCTCGAGCACGGGCTCGAAGGCGTCATCGCCAAGCGTCGCGCGTCCACTTACCAGGCCGGGCGTCGGTCGCACGACTGGGTCAAGGCGGCGCACCGCACCACGCGCACCGCCCTGGTCGGCGGGTGGCGCCCTCCGACGGCCGGCACGGGCGTCATCGGCGCCGTGCTGCTCGCCGCCCCCGACGCGGACGGCCGGCTGCGGTACCTGGGGCGCGCCGGCAGTGGGATCGCGGGGCCGCTCGAACGGGATCTCGCCCGCCTGCTCGGGCCGGCGCGGCGAGCGGACAGCCCGTTCGACGACGAGGTCCCCCCGCTCGACGCGCGCGGCGCCACGTGGTGCGATCCGGTGGTGGCCCTCGACGTCGCGTACCTGCACCGCACCGCCGCCGGGCGGCTGCGCCATCCCGTCGTGCGGGGCATCCGCGACGACTCCGACATCGACCTCTGGGAGGACCTGTGAGCCCCGCGGACGACGCGCAGACCGTCGACGTCGACGGCCGGCGGGTGCGCCTGACCCATCTGGACCGCGTCATGTACCCCTCCGTCGGGATGACGAAGGCGGAGGTCATCCACTACACCACCCAGGTCGCGCCAGCGCTGCTCGCCCAGCTCCGGGACCGGCCGGTGACGCGCATCCGGTTCCCCGAGGGCGTCGACGGGGAGCGCTTCTTCGAGAAGAACATCCCCGCAGGGGCGCCGGAATGGGTGCGCCGCCGCACGCTCCCCGCCGCGCCAGGCGCCGAGGACGAGGGCAAGGACCTGACGTACCCGTTCCTGGACGACCTGGCCAGCCTCGTCTGGTCGGCGAACCAGGGCGCCCTCGAACTGCACACCCCGCAGTGGCGCGTCGGGCCGCGTGGCGCGATCCACCGGCCCGACCGGCTGGTCATCGACCTCGACCCCGGGCCGCCCGCCGGGCTGGACGAGTGCGCCCGCGTCGCACACCTCGTCGCCGACCGGCTCGCCGAGGACGGCCTCCAGACGGTCCCCGTCACATCGGGCAGCAAGGGCATGCAGCTCTACGCCCCGCTCGGCGGCCGCCGCACCGCGATGGAGGTGCGCGAATACGCCAAGGACCTCGCCCAGGAGCTCGCCGCCGCCCACCCGGCGCTGGTCGTGGCCGTCCAGCGCAAAGCCCTGCGCGGCGGCAAGGTGCTCCTCGACTGGTCGCAGAACCACCCGGCCAAGACCACCATCACGCCCTACTCGCTGCGCGGGAGGGAGCAGCCGGCAGTCGCCGCCCCCCGGCACTGGGACGAGATCGGGCCAGGCCTGGCACAGCTCGGCCCCGCGGAAGTCGCGCGGCGGCTGGAGGAGGACGGGGACCCACTCCAGCCCTGACCCGCCGTGCGGGCTCCCCGGCCGGCGGACCCGCCTGCCATGCTGGCCGCCATGTTCGAGATCCTGGCCGGAACCGGCCTCGCGTCCGCGGCGGGCCTCAACGCCTACGTCCCGCTACTCGCCCTCGGCGCGCTCGCCCGGTGGACCGACCTCATCTCCACGCCGGCGGGCTGGGAATGGCTCACGGACGGGTGGGTGCTCGCCGTGCTGGGAGTGCTGCTCCTGCTCGAGGTCGTCGCCGACAAGATCCCCGGCGTCGACCACGTCAACGACATCGTGCAGACAGTCGTGCGCCCCGGAGCCGGCGGTATCGCCTTCGGCGCCGGCGTGGGCACGCAGGACCCGGGCGCCACGCAGGCGGTGGTCACCGACCCCGCCGGCTTCGTGAGCTCCGGCCAGTGGGCGCCCGTGCTGGTCGGCGTGCTGCTGGCGCTCGCGGTCCACGCCGCGAAGGCCCTGGCGCGCCCCGTGGCCAACGCCGCGACCCTGGGGCTGGGAGCGCCGGTGCTCAGCGCCGCCGAGGACGCCACCAGCGTGACGCTGTCGCTCGCCGCGCTGCTGGCGCCGCTGCTCGTCGTGGGCGTGCTCGCCGTGGTCGGCGTCGCGTGGTGGACGTGGCGCCGTCGCCGTCGCCGCGGCTCCGACGGGTCTGCGGATGCGGTGTCTGCGCAGGTGCGGCAACGTGGAGGACGCACGACGCCGCCGTGAGGCGGACACCGAGAACGCGAAGGAAGGAACTTCATGATGGCCCGCGCAGAGCTGCCGAAGTACACAGTCCCCGGTCTCACCCCCCAGCAGGGCGCCGAGGTCGCCGGGATCCTGCAGGAGCGGCTCAACTCGCTGAACGACCTGGCGTTGACCCTCAAGCACATCCACTGGAACGTGGTGGGGCCGCAGTTCATCGCCGTGCACGAGATGCTCGACCCGCAGGTGGACGCCGTGCGCGACATGGTCGACGAGACGGCCGAGCGGATCGCCACGCTGGGCGTGGCGCCGTACGGCACCCCGGGCTACATCGTGAAGCAGCGCACCTGGGACGATTACGGCATCGGCCGCGCGGGGGCGATCGAGCATTTGGGCGCCCTCGACGAGGTGTATGACGGGGTGATCGAGGCGCACCGCAAGGCGATGAAGGCCACCGAAGAGCTCGACGACGTCACCAACGACCTGATCATCGGGCAGCTGCGCCAGCTCGAGTTGTTCCAGTGGTTCGTCCGCGCCCACCTGGAGTCCGCTGGTGGCCGGCTGAGCACGCAGGGCGCCGAGACGGAGAAGCAGGCGGCGAGCAAGGCGGGGGCTGCCGCGAAGAAGGGCTGACAGCCGCTCGACGACGGCGGGCCCGGCGGCTCAGGCGCCCTGCGGGGGCCTGGGGCGCCGGGCCCTCGTCATGCCTGCTCGGGACACTTCTGCGCGGGCGCCGCCTGCGCGCTTCGTGTCACAGGCGCTCGGGGTCGTCCCAGTCGTCGTTGCTCGAGACCGCCTCGTCGTCGGGCTGCAACTCCACGGCGTGCAGGGAACGCGGCGCGGCGGCTGCGTCCCCGCCGGCCCGCGCGTCCTCTGCGCGCACCTCGTCGTCCGAGAGCCGGCGCACCGCGATCCGCTCGGCGGTGGGGTCGGACGTCAGGTCCCTCTGCTCGCGCGTCATGCACCGGTTCTACCGCGCACGCCCGGCGGCCGCATCCGGGCGCCCGCCGCCGGTCGGCGCGAATGAAACGTTTTGCCCACTGGAGGCACATCGAAGCGCTTCGATACCGTCGGCTGCCGCTTCAGCGCCACCGACTGCGGCGACCCCACCGTTCCCACAAAGGAGTGAAGCGGATGCGCGCCCTACCAGTGATGGCTCCCCTGACCGCGATCGGGCTGCTCGCCGCGATCACCGCCGGGGTGAGCACGGCAGCCGTCTCCACGGCGCCCGAGGCCGCCGCGGCGGAGACCGGGTACACCTGGAAGAACGTCGAGATCGTCGGCGGCGGATTCGTGCCGGCGATCATCTTCAACCAGAAGGAGAAGAACCTCGTCTACGCGCGCACCGACATCGGCGGCGCGTACCGGCTCGACGCCGCGACCAACCGGTGGGTCCCGCTGCTCGACCACGTCGGCTGGGACGACTGGGGCCACAGCGGCGTGCTGAGCCTCGCCACCGACCCCGTGCAGACCAACCGCGTCTACGCCGCCGTCGGCACGTACACCAACAGCTGGGACCCGCAGAACGGCGCCATCCTGCGCTCCACCGACAAGGGCGCCACCTGGCAGAAGACCATGCTGCCGTTCAAGGTCGGCGGCAACATGCCGGGCCGCGGCATGGGCGAGCGCCTGCAGATCGACCCGAACAAGAACTCGGTCCTGTACTACGGCGCCGAGAGCGGCAACGGGCTGTGGCGCAGCACCGACTACGGCGTCACCTGGGCCAAGGTGACCGCGTTCCCCAACGCGGGCAACTACGTGCAGGACCCGAGCTACGACTACACCGCTGACAACCAGGGCGTCGTGTGGGTCACGTTCGACCCGACCAGCTCGACCGCCGGCCAGGCGACGAAGACGATCTACGTGGGCGTGGCGGACAAGGAGAACTCCGTCTACCGGTCCACCGACGCCGGCGCCACCTGGCAGCGGGTGGCCGGCCAGCCCACCGGGTTCCTGCCGCACAAGGGCGTCTTCGACGCGGTGGGCAAGCAGCTCTACATCGCGACGTCCGACACGGGAGGCCCGTACGACGGCGCCGCCGGTGCGATCTGGCGGCTCGACGCCGCCACCGGGTCCTGGACGGACATCACGCCCGACCGCGGCGGCGACTTCGCCTACGGCTTCAGCGGGCTGACCATCGACCGGCAGGACCCGGACACCCTCATGGCCACCTCGCAGATGTCCTGGTGGCCCGACGCGCAGATCTTCCGCAGCACCGACCGCGGCGCCACCTGGTCCCGGGCCTGGGACTTCACCAGCTACCCCGAGCGGAGCCTGCGCTACAACCTCGACATCTCCGGCGCGCCGTGGCTGACCTTCGGCAAGGCGGCCAACCCGCCCGAGCCGAGCCCCAAGCTGGGCTGGATGATGGAGTCCTTCGAGATCGACCCGTTCAACTCCAACCGGGCGTTCTACGGCACGGGAGCCACCGTGTACGGCACGGACAACCTCACCCAG
Organism: Actinomycetes bacterium; assembly: GCA_023389545.1. GTDB lineage: Bacteria > Actinomycetota > Actinomycetes > Actinomycetales > Cellulomonadaceae > Cellulomonas_A. The sequence continues at coordinate 10,011 of JAEWEI010000418.1, forward strand.
TGGGACGCCGGCGGCAAGATCGACCTCAAGGTGCGCGCCCAGGGCATCGAGGAGACCGCCGTGCTCGACCTCGCGGCCCCTCCCGGGCCGGTGCAGCTCGTCTCCGGGCTCGGCGACATCGGCGGGTTCGTGCACACCGACATCACCAAGGTCCCGTCCCAGATGTTCACCCAGCCGTACCAGGGCACGGTGCGCGGGGTGGACTTCGCCGAGAAGGCGCCCGCCACGATGGTCCGCGTCGGCGAGGCCGTCGACGGGACGGTCGAGTCGCACATCGGCATCTCCACGAGCTCCGGCAGCTCGTGGTGGGCGGGCCAGCAGCCCGCCGGGGTCACGGGCGCCGGCACCGTGGCGATGGCGGCTGACGGATCGCGGATCGTCTGGAGCCCCGCAGGGGCCGGCGTGCACGTCTCCACGACCCTCGGCTCCTCCTGGACGGCCTCCACGGGCCTCCCCGCAGGCGCCCAGGTGGAAGCAGACCGGGTCAACCCGCTGAAGTTCTACGCGTTCGCCGCGGGGACCTTCTACGTCTCCACCAACGGCGGCGCGTCGTTCACCGCGGCGGCGACAGGGCTTCCGGCGACGGGCAACGTGCGCTTCGCGGCGGTTCCCGGGGCCGAGGGCGACGTGTGGCTGGCCGGCGGCGCCACCGGCTCGACCTACGGCATGTGGCGGTCGACCAACTCCGGGGCGTCTTTCACGAAGCTGGCGGCCGTCACCGAGGGCGACAGCATCGGCTTCGGCAAGGCGGCGCCGGGCAAGACGTACCCGACCGTCTACACCTCGTCGAAGGTGAACGGCGTCCGCGGGATCTTCCGCTCGGAGGACGCGGGGGCGACGTGGATCCGCGTCAACGACGACCAGCACCAGTGGGCGTGGACGGGATCGTCCATCACCGGCGACCCCGACGTGTACGGGCGCGTCTACGTCGGCACCAACGGGCGCGGCGTCATCGTGGGCGACGTGACGGGGCCGGTCCCGACCGCCACCCCCACGCCGACCCCCACCGTCACGGTGACGCCGACCCCGACGCCGACCGTCACGCCGACCCCCACCGTCACCCCGACGCCGACGGCGAGCCCCACGGCGACGTCGAACCCGGTCGGGACATGTGCGGTGAAGTACACGACCAACGACTGGAACACCGGCTTCACGGCCTCGGTGCGGATCACGAACACCAGCGCCCAACCGCTCACGTCCTGGCGGCTCGCGTTCACGTTCCCGGCCGGGCAGACGGTGACCA
>JAEWEI010000148.1 GCA_023389545.1 Actinomycetes bacterium
TCGGCGGCGATCCGCGCGGGCGCCGCATGCTCCGCGACCAGGTCCCGGCGCGGGGACAGCACGCTGTCGCCGTCGTCCCAGGGCGCGTCGGGGGAGCCGACGCCCAGGGTGAAGACGATGTGCCGGGTCTCGCCAGGCGCCAGTTCGAGGCGGGTGTGCAGTGACGCGCACGCGTTGTCGCCCCACGTCTCGCTGCCGGAGCACTCGCCCTTCTCGACGGCCAGCGGCGCCGCCGTGGTGCGGTAGGCGCCCAGGAACGCGTCGCGGTCGGTGTCGAACGAGGCGACCTCGGCGCCGCTGAGCGTGAACCAGCACTCGCTGGAGGTGGCGCGCGTGCGGTTGACCCGGTGGATGAACCCGTCGCGGTAGCCGGCCCGGACCACGTACTGGCTGTACTGCAGGTTCTCCAGGTCCTGGCGGAAGCCCCAGTCGTTCGCGAACTCCGCGTAGGAGAACGCCGATATCGCCCGCGGCTCGTCGCCGGTGTTCGTGATCCGCAGCGACCAGTGCTCGAACGCCTGGCCCCGCGGCACGAACATCGTCATCTCGGTGTCGATGCCCGCGTAGGACGACTCGAGCACCGAGTAGCCGAGCCCGTGGCGGATCGTCGCGCGGTACGCGTCCGGGCCCTCGAGCGGCTTGCCGACTGGCTGCCATGACGCGGACCAGAAGTCGCCCGTCACGTCGTCGCGCAGGTAGACGTACCGGCCGGGCTCGTCCTGCGGCACGCCGTTGAACCGCATCCGCAGCAGCCGCCCCGCGCCGCCGGACCGGTAGAAGCTGTACCCGCCGGCGTTCTGCGTGACGATGCCGCCGTACAGCCTCGAGCCCAGGTAGTTGCTCCACGCCCGCGGGGTGTCGGGCCGGGTGATGACGTACTCGCGCGCGTCATCGTCGAAGTGGCCGTAGCGCATCGTCGCCCTGCCTCGTCGTCGGGGGTCGCGGCGGCCCAGGGGAACCGGGCCCTGTGCGACGTCGTCGTCCCGGGGCCGCGATCATGACGCGCCGGGGGCAACGATAACGCGCATGGACGCGCTCCCACTACTGATTGGCGCGGGCTATCGGTCCTTCAGGGCGGCGAGTGTGGGCGGGCGCCACAGGCCCACGACGACGACGACCGCGATGGCTGCGACTCCGGCGAGCGCCCCGCCCCGCCCGGCGAGATCGAGCACCAGGGCGGCTGGCGCGTCGACGAGCACCACGCCAATGGTGGCCGCCGCCACCACGCCCCACAGTGTCCCGAGGACCACCACCGCCACGCCCTCCGTCCACCGGATCAGCAGGCCGCCGCTGTAGGGGACGCCCAGGGACGCGTAGAGCGCTGAGCGGCCCCGCCGAGTCCACGCGACGATGCCCAACAGCAGCCCCACGACGGCCCCTGCCGCCACGCCCGCCCACCGGGTGATGCGCGTGTCGAAGGCGGCCGCCGGATCCTGCGCCAGCGCGCCCGCCGGAAGCCGGTCGGCGACGTTGATCGCGGTGCCTGCCGCTTCCCCGAGCGCCGCCGGAATGGCCGCGCGCAGGTCGTCGCGGTACTGCGGCTCGATCCGCACGAAGCACGCGGAGGCATGCCCGGTGGCGGCGCCCAGTGCGAGGACGCCTGTCGAGGCGCCCTCCTCGAGCAGTCCCAGGTCCACCACGCCGGCGACCTCCAGAATGCCCTCAGGCGCCCTGACTTCCGCGGAGTCGTGCGGGATGAGCCGCAGGAGGGATCCGCGGTCCCACTGCCACCGGTCGGCGATGGTGTGGGAGGCGAGCACCTGGCGCCCGGCGAGCGGGGGGTTGCCGAACAGGTCCAGCACGCGCTCGGTGGCGACCACCACCGTCTGGCTGCTCTCGGGGCGCCCGGCGAGACTCGCCGCGCCCGGCGACGTGGTGGCCGCGAACGCCGCGCGGACCCCCGTGAGGCCGCCGAGCGCCACGCAGGCGGCGGCGTCGACGCCACCCTCGCCCTGGGCCTGCGCGACGAGTAGGTCGCCGCCGGCGTCGAGGTACGCGGACTCGGCGCGCAGCACGCGCGTGGCGGTGACGACGTCCGCGAGCAGGGCGCCGCCGACCACCAGCGTGGTGATCGCCACCAGGGCCGTGCCGAGCAGGGCTCCGTCGCGCAGGTTCCGCAGTCCCTCGCCGAGGGAGGCCCGCGCTTGCCACCCGTCGCGGTCACGTGGGCGGCGGCCTCGCCTCGGCGCGGGAGTCATGCGGGCACCGCGGGCGCGAGCACGCCGTTGTCGATCCGCGTCGTCCTGTCGCACCGGGCCGCGACCAGCGGGTCATGCGTCACGACGACGACGCCCGCGCCACCAGCCGTAGTGAACAGCGCGTCGAGCACGATGTCGGACGTCGCCCGGTCCAGCTGCCCCGTCGGCTCGTCCGCGAGCACGAACGGCCGGGCGGACGCGAGCGCGCGGGCGATGACCACCCGCTGCACCTCGCCTCCCGACAGGAGTCGCGCCGGGTCGCCCAGCCGGTCCCCGAGCCCGACGGACTCCAGACGGTTGATGGCGTCCGCGCGTGCCCGGGCGCGGGGCAGGCCGCGCGTGAGCCCTGCGACCACGACGTTGTCCAGGACGGAGCGCTCCGGGAGCACGTTGACCGTCTGGAGCACCCACGAGGTGACGGTTCTCAGCGGCTGGGGCACGCCGTCGTCCTCCTCGGCGCGCGCAGATCCCGCTGTCGGCCGCACGAGTCCGCCCAGGACGGACAGCAACGTCGACTTGCCCGAGCCCGACGGGCCCAGGATCGCCACCGACTCGCCCTGCTCCACCGTGAGGTCGACGCCCACCAGCACGGGCCGAGGGCTCCGCGGGTACTGGACGACCACGCCGTCGGCTACAAGCCGCATGGCACGTCCGGCGCGACGCGCCCCGGGTTGCTCAGCACCTCGGTGAGCGTCAGCCCGAGCGGAAGCTGGGCGCTGCCCACCCCGCCACCCACGGGCTCCACCAGCACCGGGTCGCCGCCGAGAGACCCGTACACGCAGATGCTGCCGTCCTGGCCCTGCACCAACGAGGACGCGGGCACCACGAGCACCCGGCGCGGCTCCGCTGCGGCCACCCGGGCGGCGCCCTCCGTCGCGGGCGCGAGCGCCGCCCGCACGGCCTCGACATCGGCGGGTGCGGTGATCGCGCCCGAGCCCGGCACGTAGCCCACCGTCGCCTGGCCGACCGTGAGGCTGGCGCTCCCCCCGAACTCGCCCGCCACGCCGATACCGCCCTGAGGCTCGGTGACGACCACCGAGCGCGGGGTGCTGGGCCCACGCAGCACCGGGACGCCCGGCCCGACGGACACGCCCTCGCCGACCAGCGGCTCCGCGACGGTCAACGGCGCCGGGCCGATCCACACGACAGTGGACGGGTCGAAGCCGCCCACCCGAGCGCCCAGCCCGCCGTCCGCGTTGAACCGCTCGACGGCGCGGCGCAGCGACGCCCCGAACACCCCGTCAGCCGTGCCGGAGTAGTAGCCCAGCGCCGTGAGGTACTCCTGCAGTCGGGTCACGTCGGCGCCCTTGTCGCCACTCTGCAGCGCGCGCCACGGCGGCGCCGATCCACTCATGGCCCGCACCGGCCGATCGTCGACACGGAGGGCCTCGGCGCCGTCCTCAAGCACCGCCCCAACCTGCGGCGCCGACGTGACGGTGCCCGACGCGCCACTGGCTACCTCACGGCCCGGCGCGTCGCCTAACGCGACAGTCACGCTCGCCTCGGCGCGCACGTCCTGCTGGACCACCGGCGCCAGCACCGCCTCGACGGTCGCGGCCGCCCGGGTCGGGTTCTCCGCCTCGGCGACCAGCCACCAGCCGGTCAGCGCCAGGACGGGGACGACGAGGAGGACGGCCAGCACGACCCACGGTGCCGCCGAGCCCCGGTCATCGGCCCCACGTCCTGCGGCGACAGCACTCTGCGTGGGCGCCAAGCCAACCTCCGGGGGCGTTCCGACGGGCCTGCAAACGCCCTGAACATAGCGGCGTTCGGACCCGGTGAACAGGTCGTCATGCCCTTGTCCAGGCGGAATGCCCCGGCTAGTTTGCGTGGTTTGAGAACCCGTCGGCCTGCGACGACGCAGACCGCCTCGACGCCACGCGGAGGACTGCGCATGCGCACAGCGACCCGGCCCACGGCGGGCCGGCGCGCACTCCGGCATCCGGGCGCGATACCGGCCGTTCTCGCGGTCGCGCTCCTGTCTGCGTGCGGCGCCCAGGACGGGCCCACGGCCGAGCTCGACGACGCCGCGCAGGGCGCGCTCCAGGCGGCGGAGGCTGCCGGGGCTGACCAGTCGCAGCTCGACGTCCTCGCCGACGGGACAGTCGAGTACGCGGAGTACGAGAGCGCGATGATCCGCTCGTTCGACTGCCTGCGCGACGCCGACTTCGCCGTTCTCGTGAAAGGCACGCGGACGCACAACGGGGTCAAGGTCCTCGACTTCGAGATCTCAGGCATCACCACCGCCACCGATCTGGCGTCGGACAGCGCTCGCGCGTTGATGTTCGACTGCACCTCCCGGTACAGCGACACCGTGGAGTCGTTCTGGCAGTCGCAGAGCCCTGACGCGTTGGCATTCAACGAGCGCCGCGCGGAGGCGGTGGCGCCAGCGCTCCGCGCGTGCCTGGAGCAGCACGACGTCGACCTGCCGGCGGATGCGACGCTGCTCGAGATGATCAACCAGGCCAACGACCTGACGATCCGCGACGAGTCCGTGGACTGCCTCACCGACGCGGGGTACTTCTCGTGGGAGGGCTGAGCCCGCGGCGCAGGGGCGCCCGGCTCCA
>JAEWEI010000007.1 GCA_023389545.1 Actinomycetes bacterium
TCGCGAGCGTCTGCACCGGGTCGCTGGTGCTCGCCGCCGCCGGCCTGTTGTCAGGGCGCCCAGCGGCGACCCACTGGCGGGCGTTCGACGAGCTCGCCGCGCTGGACCCGACGGTGCTGCGGGACACCGAGTCCCGGTTCGTCGACGACGGCGACGTGGTGACCTCCGCGGGGGTCTCGGCGGGCATCGACATGGCCCTGCACCTCGTCGCGCGCCTCGACTCCCCCGAGGAGGCGAGCCTGGTGCGGCTCGACCTGCAGTACGACCCCGCTCCCACCGTCTAGGCCCGGGCCGCCGCGCTCACGAACGGCCACAGCACCCACGAGGACGTGACCATGCCGCTGATCGACACAATTCCGCTGATCGACCCGCTGGAGCCCACTCCCGCGCGGCCCTATGCCAGGGCCGCCGCGTGAACCGCCTGGTGCGGCTGCTGCTCGTGTGGCTCGCGGCCCGCAGGTCGGTGCGCCGCACTCCCCCGCAGGACCGGCCCTCGGGCTTCGACGAGTACCGCACGCCGATGCGGGTGATGCCCAACGACCTCGACCTGCTGCGGCACATGAACAACGGGGTGTTCTTCACCCTGCTCGACATCGGCCGGGTGGACCTGCTGGTCCGCAGCGGCGCGCAGCGTGTCGTGAGCCAGGAGCGCTGGTACCCGGTGGTGGTCGGCGAGTCCATCAGGTTCAGGCGCTCACTCGTCCTGTGGGAGCGGTTCGAGATCGTCACGCGCGTGCTCGGCTGGGACGAGCGCGTGGTGTACCTGGAGCAGCGCTTCGAGCGGCGGGCCCGGGGCGGCGGCGTCGAGGTCGTCGCCGAGGCGTGGATCGTCGCGCGGTTCCTACGACGCGCGGGCGGCACAGTCCCGTCGACTCGCGTGGCGGCCGCGTTCGGGCTCGACGGCCCCAGCCCGCAGATCCCGGAGCCGGTGCTGGCCTGGTCGCGGGCCCTGGACCTCGCCCACCGCGAGGTCGCGCCCGGGCGCCCCGCCGCCGAGCGCTGAGGCGGTCGGCGGCGGGGCCGCAGGCTCAGCGGCTCGCGAGCCGGTCCAGCAGCAGCGCCTCGGCGAGGACCACCCGCTCGAGCTCGCCCAGGTGCTGCGACTCGTTCGCGCCGTGCGCACGGCTCTCGGGGTCCTCGACGCCCGTCACCAGGATCGCGGCGTCCGGGAACACCTCCAGCAGGTCGGCGATGAACGGGATGGAGCCGCCCAGCCCGATGTCGACCGACTTCGTCCCCCACGCCTCGGCGAACGCCCAGCGGGCCGTGCGCATCGCCTCGGAGTCCACCGGCGCCTGGAACGGCTGGCCCTGCTCGCCGTCCCGCACCGTCACGCGCGCCCCGAACGGGGCGTGGCCCTCCAGGTGGGTGCGCAGGGCGGCCTGCGCGGCGGCGGGGTCCTGGCCCGGGGGGATGCGCAGCGAGAGCCGCGCCGTCGCGCTCGGGGCCAGGGTGTTGGAGGACTGCGCGACGCTGGTGGCGTCGATGCCGATCACCGACAGCGCGGGCTTCGTCCACAGCCGCGAGGTGATCGAGCCGGTGCCGACGAGCTCGGCGCCGGGCAGCACTGTCGCGTCCGACCGGAAGTCGGCCTCGTCGTAGTCGACCTCGGGCGGCGTGCCGGTGACGAGCCCTGCGACTGCCACGTCGCCGCGGTCGTCGTGCAGTGTGGCGATGAGGCGCGCGAGCAGCGTCACGGCGTCGAGCACCGGGCCGCCGAACATGCCCGAGTGGACCGCGTGCTCCAGCACGGCCACCTCGACGTCCAGGTCCACCAGCCCTCGAAGCGACGTGGTCAGCGCGGGCGCCCCGACCTTCCAGTTCGATGAGTCGGCGACCACGATGACGTCGGCCGCGAGCTCGTCGCGGTGCTCCGCCAGGAACTGGGAGAACGAGGGCGAGCCGATCTCCTCCTCGCCCTCGATGAACAGGGTCACGCCCACACCGAGCTCGTCGCCGAGCACGCGCAGGGCCCCGATGTGGGCGATGATCCCGGCCTTGTCGTCGGACGCGCCGCGGCCGTACAGGCGGCCGTCGCGCTCCACGGGCTCGAACGGCGGCGTGGTCCACAACGCCGCGTCGCCCGGGGGCTGCACGTCGTGGTGAGCGTAGAGCAGCACCGTCGGCGCGCCCTGGGGGCCTGGCCTGCGGGCCACCACCGCCGGGCGCCCGGGGACTCCGTCGGGCCCGTCCACCGAGAGGATGCGCACGTCGTCCACGCCCGCGCCCCGGATCAGCGCGGCCACCGCCTCCGCGCTGGCCTGGACGTGCGCCTGGTCGAACGCCGGGCTCGACACGCTGGGGATCCGGACCAGCGCCTCGAGGTCGGCGCGCAGCCCGGCGAACGCCTCGGAGGCGCGCTCGCGCAGCGCGGCGACACGGTCAGGGGCAGGAGCAGGTGGGATCGTCACAAGAGCCCACCGTACTCTCGACTACTCTGGTGGGGTGTTCGGACGCAGCAAGGACGACCAGGCCCTGACCGGCGACATCACCCCTGAGCCCGTGAGCCCCGCCGCCTCGGTGGAGCCCGGCAAGGGGCGCCCCACGCCCAAGCGGAAGCAGGCTGAGGCCGCGAACAAGCGACCCCTGGTCCCGGCCGACCGCAAGGCAGCGGCGCGCAACGCCAAGGCCAAGGCGCGGGTGCAGCGCGAGCGCGAGTTCGCGGCGATGCAGTCCGGCGACGAGCGCTACATGCCGGCCAAGGACCGCGGGCCGGTGCGCCGCTACATCCGCGACTACGTGGACGCGCGCTGGAGCCTCGGCGAGTTCTTCCTGCCCGCGGCTCTGGGCCTGATCGTGCTGCAGATGGTCCTCGCGAGCGTCAGCGCCGAGGCGGCAGTCCTCGCCCTCGTGCTGCTGTACGTGTTCGTGATCGCGATGATCGTGGACGGATTCATCATGTGGCGCGGGCTGAAGAAGCGCCTGAAGGCCAAGTTCGGCGAGGAGGCGATCCCCAAGGGCGCCACCATGTACGCGGTGCTGCGCGTGTTCCAGCTTCGCCCGTCGCGTCTGCCGAAGCCCCAGGTCAAGCACGGTCAGCGACCCTCCTGAGCCGCCGATAAGGTGGCGGGATGGTCAACTACCGCTACCTGGGAAACTCGGGCCTCAAGGTCACCGAGATCACTTACGGCAACTGGCTGACGCACGGCTCGCAGGTCGAGAACGACACCGCGAAGGCATGCGTCCAGGCTGCCCTCGACGCTGGCATCACGTCGTTCGACACCGCTGACGTCTACGCGAACACCAAGGCCGAGACGGTGCTCGGCGAGGCGCTGAAGGGCCAGCGCCGCCAGTCGCTGGAGATCTTCACGAAGGTGTACTGGCCCACGGGGCCGGGCGGGGCGAACGACAGCGGCCTGTCGCGCAAGCACATCATGGAGTCGATCCACG
>JAEWEI010000023.1 GCA_023389545.1 Actinomycetes bacterium
TCAGGTCCGGGCACGCTCCGGATCTGGCGCAGCGGTCGTGGATCGATGTCCTCGGAGGCGCCATGCGCGCGGCAGTGGTGACAGCGTTCGACCGCCCGCCCCGGCGCCTGGACGTGCCGGAGCCGGAGCCGGGCGACCACCAGGAGGTCGTGGACGTCCTGGCGGCGGGCCTGCACCGGCGGGTGCGCTCGCAGGCCGACGGCTCGCACTACACCTCGACGGGCGTGCTCCCGCTGATCCCCGGGATCGACGGGGTGGGGCGCAGGGCCGACGGGTCGCTGGTGTACTTCCTGCTCCCACCCGGGGCGACGCAGGGCTCGATGGCCGAGCGGGTGGCGATCGACACCCGGCGGGCGGTGACACTGCCGGACGACGCCGATCCCGTGCGTGTCGCCGCCGCCATGAACCCCGCGATGTCCTCGTGGGTGGCGTTGCGCAGACGGGTCGCGTTCCGGCAGGGGCAGGGGGTGCTGGTCTTCGGCGCCACGGGCAGCGCGGGCCAGCTCGCGATCCAAGTGGCCAAGGACCTCGGCGCGGGGACCGTCACCGCGGTGGGCCGTGGGGCGGCCCGGCTGGAAGGGCTGCGCGATGTGGGCGCCGACGTCGTCGTCCCGCTCGATGGCGACCCCGCGGAAGCGGCACAGGCCGTCGGGCTCGCCGCTGCCGACGTGGACGTGGTGCTCGACTACCTCTGGGGCCAGCCGACGCAGGACGCCCTGGCGGCGGTCGTCACGCATCGGGCCGATCCCGCCCGGCGGATCGACTGGGTGCAGATCGGCTCGGTGGCGGGGCCGGACATCACCCTGCCATCGGCGGGGCTGCGCCGGGTCAACCTGCGCGTGCTGGGCAGCGGGCAAGGGTCGGTGTCGCCCGACGAGATGGAGGCGGAGCTCGGCGACCTCGCGCGGTGGATCGACGCGGGGGCGTTCACCGTGGGCCTCCAGGCCGTCGGCTTGTCCGACGTCGAGCGGGCGTGGACGTCGCCGATCCCGTCAGGCATGCGCATGGTGGTCATCCCGACGCGGTGAGAGGCACCCGACGCGTCGTGGCCCAGGTGGCCACCACAGGCTCGCCGCGGGCGCGGCTCAGCCGCCCAGGTCGCAGAAGACGTCGCCGTCCACGATGCCGAGCATCGACCCCGTCCACAGCTCGTCGAAGGCCACGGCGTCGGCGTGCGTGGTGAACACGACCCCCACGCCGAACTCGGTGCTCGGGCCGTCGGTCACGCCGAGGGCAGCGTAGGCGTCGTACTGGCAGCTCAGCGGCCACTGCGAGCCGTCGTACCCGACCGCTTCGAGTTCGGCGCTCGCGGGGTTCAACGCGGCGTCGAGGTCGTCCGTGCCGAGGGTGGCCACGGCGATCCACGCGACGGACAGCGGGTTGTGCTGGCCTTGGATGGCGGTGGCGAGCTCGAGGGAGTCGGGCCAGTCGGCCTCGGAGTCGGGGGGAGTGCTCGACTTGGGGGGAGTGCTCGTGCTGCCAGCCGAGGGGCTGGCGGTGGCGGGGCGGGGTTCGGCGTCGTTCGGGCCGCAGCCCGCGATGACGCCCACTGTCAGGAGCGCCCCGCCGAGCAGCATGGCGGTCGCTTTCATGACGACGACCATGCCACGCCGCCGGGGGCGCCGCCTCTGGGGAGCGCGGCCGGTCGGGCCGCTGTGGGCGACGCCTCAGGAGGCGGGCCCGATCTCCTCCAGCAGTCGCAGGGCTGCTGTCACCCGGGGGTTCCGCGCCGGGCCGGCGTCGATGCCCAGCGCCGCGTAGATCGTGTTGATGTGGTTCTGCACGGACTTCTCCGCGATGCCGAGCTCTTCGCCGATGCCCGCGTTGGACAGCCCGCGCGCGAGCAGCCGGAGCACCCGGTACTGGCGGTCGGTGAGCCGCGCCACTGACGATCCGGCGCGCGGCTCCAACCGGTCCAGGAGGGCGGGGTCGAGGGTCGTGTGGCCGGCTGCGGTGGCCCGCACCGCGTGCACGAGCTCGTCCGTGCTGGTGGACGAGGTCTTGCTCAGGTAGCTCCAGCCGCTGGCGACGTCCGGCGGCAGGTCGAGCAGCAGGTCCATCGCGTCGTGGGCGGAGAGCAGCAGGATGCCCAGCCGGGGCTGCGCGCGGCGCAGCGTGACGCCCAGCGCGATGCCGTTGCCGTCGGGCAGGTCGATGTCGAGCAGCGCCACGTCCACCGCGCCGGGCCGGAACTCCCGGTTGGCCGCGGCGACCGTGCCGACGGCGGCGACGACCTGCATTCCGGGCACGCCGGCGAGGGTCAGCTCGAGCATCGAGCGGAAGAGCGGCTGGTCTTCGACAATCCCGACACGGATCAGCCGGTGGTCGGTCTGAGTCACGCGGCCCAGTATCGTCGGCCGCCAGGTCAGCGAGCCGCACCGCGCCGCCGACACACCCACGGATGCGAGGCGCCCATGCCGTTCCGCCGCCAGGCAGCTGATCCGACGGATCTGCCAGCGCTCCTGGTGGCGGTCGCGGCGATACTCGTCGTGTTCGGCGTGGGCGCCGCGGTGCAGACGGCCTACGTGTTCTCCGCTGGCCCGTTCGGCGTCGGGGGCGCCGTGCCGCGCCTGGCGGCCAACCTCGTGGGGGCCGCGGGGGTGTTGGCCGCCGTCGCAGCGCTGCGAGTGCACGCGCAGCGGTCGCAGTGGACGATGCTCGCCCGGGCGCTGGCCGCAGCCGTGCTCGGCGCCGGGGCGCGGTCGTTGGCCCAGCGGGCGGTCGGGATCTACGACGCGCACAGCCCGCTCCAGTCCGTGCTGGTCGAGTTCTTCAGCGGCCTGGGCGTGGGGTGTGTGGCCGGCGCCATGGGCGTGGCCTTCATGATGTCCCGCCGGCGGCTCCGGGTGCAGGCCCAGGCCGCGGCCGAGGGGCGGATCCAGATCGAGCTGGCGCTGGCGGCGTTGCAGAACGAGGAGGTGCGGGTCCGGCGCGAGGTCGCTGAAGGGCTGCACGGCAGCCTGCAGCAGCGGCTGGTGCTGATCGTCGCGCGGCTCGACATCATCCGGGGGCACCTGGCCGCCGGCGCCGCGAGCCCCGCCGACGTCGAGGCGTTGCAGGACATCCGCGAGCAGCTCGAGCAGATCCGCGAGGGGGATGTGCGCGAGACCAGCCGGATGCTGTACCCGGACGGCCTCGAGGTGGGCATGGTCCCGGCGCTGCGGTCGCTGCTGGGACGCATCCCCGCGAGCATCGGCGCCAGGCTGCAGGTCTCGCCCGAGGTGCGGCTGCTCGACGATCCGGCGGCCCCTGCGCTCACCCAGACGGAGCGGCTGCTCGTGGTGCGTGTGGTGGAGGAGGCGCTGACGAACGCGCTGAGGCATGGGAGCGCGGGCACGCTGGAGGTGCGGGTCGAGCTGGACGGCTCGGCCCTGGCGGTGGAGGTCGTGGACGACGGGGTCGGGTTCGACCCTGCTGACGCCGGCCCGCCGTCGGGGACGGCGCGCTTGCGTGACAGGCTCGCGCTGGTCGGCGGGAGCCTCACTCTGACCTCGGCGCCAGGCCGGGGCGCCACCTTGCGGGCACGTGTCCCTGTCGCGCGAGTGGGGGCGGTGGCCTGACCGCGGGGGCGCGCGCCACGGGCAGATCACTGTGCGGATCGTGTGGTTCGCCCGCTTCGCCCGGGTGAAAGATCCGGACTATTCGCCAACCTCAGGTGCAAGCACCTAGGCGTGCTCGTGCGAGGCCATCTCGACGCGCTTAGCGTCGCGTTCTGCCAGCTCGAACAGCACATCTCCCAGGAGTTTCCCATGGCCCGCTTCACCTTCCCCCGCCGCAAGACCGCCGCCGTCTCGATGGCTGTGCTCGGTGTCGCCGGACTCGCGCTGGCCTCTGCGGCCACGCTCAACCTCCAGGGCGGGACGCTCGCCGCCAACACCGTGGTCGTGGCCTCGTGCCAGCCCACTGGCACCCCCATCACCGTCGGCTTCGACAACGCGTTCGCTGCGAACGCCACGAACCCCGGCTACAACGTGTCCGGCGTGAAGCTCAAGGACGTCGACGCGGCTTGTGCGGGCAAGGCCGTCAAGGCCGACCTGATCGACGCGTCTGGCGCGTCGCTCGGGCAGGTGACCGGCGCCGCGTCCGCCGGCACGACGAGCCTTGGCGCCCCGTCGGCGTCCGTCGCCGCGAGCGCCGTCGCGAAGGTCTCGGTCGTCATCTCCGACTGATCGTCCCTGGATGCGGCGGCGCCACGCCGCATCCAGCCTTCATCGCGTGACCGTTCTGGAGAGAGCCATCACCATCGCCCAGGCGCCATCCGCGCCCACAGCAGCCGACGTGCCCCGTGCGCGTCGGCTGCTGGGCGTCGCGGCCGACCTCGGCCTGGCCCTGTTCCTCGCCGTCGCCGTGTGGGCGCTGTGGCCCTCCTCGCTCGGGGGTTGCACCACGCTGACGATCGTCTCGGGGCACTCGATGGACCCCACCTACGCGACGGGCGACCTGGTGGTCGCGCGTTGTGGCGAGCCCGCGGTGGGCGATGTGGTGGTGTACCAGCCGGCGACGGAGAACGGCGGCAGGGTCATCCACCGCATCATCGGCGGCGACGGCGAGACCGGCTGGCGGATGCAGGGTGACAACAACGACTTCACCGACCCGTGGATGCCCACCGCGGACGAGGTTCTGGGGGTGGCGCGGCTGCACCTGCCGGGGGTCGGCGTCGTCGCGTCGATCCTCCTGATGCCCCTCACCTGGGTGTCGCTGCTGGTGGTGGCCGCCGGGATCCTGCTCTGGCCGAGCCGCGCCGCGGACGACAAGGATGCCGACGCCGACGCGCTCGAGCCCGCCCACTCCGCCACCGCTGATCTGGAGGAGGACGCCCGATGAGCCGGCGCCGCCTCCTGTACGCCGTCGCCGTGATCGGCGCCCTGCTCATCGCGGGGCTGTCCACCGCGAGCGCCGCGACCCTGCCGCTCAGCAGCGTCCGGATCACCACCCTCACCGTCGCCGAGCGTTGCGCTCCCGCGCTGACCGTGGAGCCGGGCCCGGCGACCGGCGGCACTGCCACCAGCGTCGCCATCCGGCAGGTCCCCGCCCACTGCGCAGGCAAGCAGGTCCGGCTGCGGCTGCTCGGCGCGTCCGGTCCGCTCGCCACCGCCGACGCAGTCGCCACGCTGCCCGCCGCCGGGGCCACCGCCACGATCCCCGTCGCCGCCTACACGCCGTCCGCCGTGCGCGGCGTGGCGCTCACCGTCGACGGCTGGGGCCTCGCCCCCACCTGGTCGGCGCCAATGCCGGGCATCGCGTGCACCGTGCCCGGCAACCCCTCGGCCAGCTGCGATGTGAAGGTCGTGGCGTCGCATGAGTGGGGCTCAGGCGAGTCCCGGACGTACCTGCGCCGGTTCGAGGTCAGCACCACCTCGACGACCCCCATCACCTGGCGGCTCACCCTCAACCTGTCGGACGCCACGCTGTTCCCGTTCGTCGCGGCAGGGCTCTCCGACCAGCAGGGCGGCCTGGTGAAGGTCAGCGCTAGCGCCTGTTCCGACCCCGCCCGGCTCGTCACCGTCAAGGGCACCACGAACTGGGGCTCGTACCACACAGTCGTCGCCGGGGAGCCCCGCACGCTCGAGGTCCAGGGCTTCGGGTCGGCGGGCGGCAACCTGCTGGCCTGCTCCTGACACTCGGGGAGCCGGGGAGTCGCGCAGCCGGGTGAACGGGCGCCCGACTCCTCACCTGCGACGCGCAGGCGCCGATGGTGACGACAGGTCGAAGGATCGGCCGTGGCGTGCGCAGGAGGCGAATGCCCATGAGCTCAGGTCAGAAGCGTGCCCGCCGGATCACCGCGGGCTGGCTG
>JAEWEI010000039.1 GCA_023389545.1 Actinomycetes bacterium
AGAAGATCACGATGATGGTGAACCGCTACGAGATCCGCGCCCTCGACGTGGATGGCAACCCCGGCGCCGTGCTGGCCGTCGCGCAGCAGAAGCGGATGGCCTTCAAGGAGCAGGTCACCTTCTACACCGACGAGTCGCGCCAGACCCCGGTCTTCGGGTTCAAGGCCCGGCAGCGCATGGACCTCGGCGCCACCTACGACGTGACCGACGCCCAGGGCACGCCCATCGGCTCGTTCCGCAAGGACTTCGGCAAGTCGCTGCTCCGTTCCACGTGGCACCTCGACGCGGCAGGCGTCAGCGCCGTGGGCCAGGAGCGCAGCCAGGGCGTGGCCATCGGCCGCCGTGTGTGGGAGATGCTGCCGGTGATCAGCGAGATCCCCGCGCCGTTCGTCTTCCACTTCGACTTCCGCGACGCAGGCGGCCAACTCGTCATGTCGTCCGTGCGGCGGCGCTCACTGCGCGACAGGTACGTCATCGACGTGCCCGGCGGGCGGCTCGACGGCCGGGTGGCCGCCGCGATGGCCGTGGCGCTGGACGCCCTCCAGTCCCGCTGAGCATCCCGCCCGGCCTGGCGGCGGCCCCCGGCTCCGCCGGGAGGATCAGGTCGCGCTGTCGGGCGTGGCCGTCGAGCCCTCGTAGAGCCCGATCACGTTGCCGTCAGGGTCCGCGACGACAGCCCACCAGCTCGTCGCGTCGATCTGCGACTTCGGCGCCCGCACCTCGCCGCCCAGCGCCACCACCTGCCCCAGCAGGTCGTCGATCGAGTCCACCTCGACGTAACTGCGGGGCGCCGTGAAGTCCGCGTCCCGCGGGGCCAGGCCGCCACCGCTGATCTTGTTCGGCGCCTGCCACATCGGGTACCCCTCGAAGCCCGGCGCCTCCTGGATGTCCCAGCCGAACAGGGGGCCGTAGAACGCCCTGGCCCGCGCGAAGTCCTCGACGGGGATGTCGATGTGCGTGATGTCGCCGTGTGCCATCTCGTCTCCTCAACGCAGGGCCGGGCCGCCCGGGTGCGGCTGGGCCGACTCTTCGCAGCGTAGGTCGCGCGGCGGGCGTTCGCGCGTGGGGCCAGGCACTGCTGCTCCACACAGGTGAATCGATGCGCTCCCCCGCGCCGCCTGGACGGAGCGAGGGACGCGAGAACGTTCGCGTATTACCTCTTGTCCGCTGCCAGCGGAGACGGTAGGTTACCCGAACATGAGCGCGGGGAGCGGAGTGGAGAGCGCCGGTAGCGCTCGTCCTGACTCAGCAAGCGAAGTGCTACGCCGCTGCACTCGGCGCATCGTCGAGTGTCTCCCGCCCGGGTGGTCTGCAACTTCGACGCCCAATGTCGCAAAACTGTCCCGCGCGGTCGACGAGATCATTCACGTGAGCAGCCCTGACCGCCGTCAGGTCGACCTGATCATCGAGGCAAAGCAGGTCGTCGAAAGGCGCGACATTGCTGCGATCTCCGCCCGGCTCGCCCGGGCTGCAGGGGCCCTGTCCAACGCGGTGGGCGTGGTGGCGGCGCGATACCTGTCCCCTCCAGTGCGCGAGGAGCTGGCCGCCAGAGGCATCTCTTATGTCGATGCTGCCGGGAACCTCCGACTTCTCGTGTCAACACCGGGCCTATTCCTCGGCACGCAAGGCGCAGACACCGATCCCTGGCGTGGGCCGGGCAGGCCGCGAGGCACCCTCAGGGGCGCCCCAGCCTCCAGGGTGGTGCGCGCACTCGTCGACTTCGCTGGCGAGTGGAAGATCCGCGACCTCATCTCGGTCGCCGGAGCATCGACTGGCGCGACCTATCGAGTCCTCGACTTTCTTGAGCGCCAGGGCCTGGTGGAACGCGACCAGCGCGGTGGTGTCCTCGCCCCGGCGTGGCGGCCGATCCTGGAGCTCTGGAGCCGCGACTACGGGTTCCTCCGCGAAGGCATCGTGAGCAGCTACATCGAACCCCGCGGGATCCCGTCGTTCCTCGAGAAGGCCGCTTCCAGCAAGGACATCGTGTACGCCGCCACTGGAACCATCGCGGCAGCCGAATGGGCGCCGTACGCACCCGCCCGAGCCGCAATGCTCTACGTCAAGGATGCGGCGCAGGCGAGCACGGCCTGGGGCCTGCGCCCTACCGACGCGGGCGCCAACGTGCTCCTTGCTGAGCCCTCGTCGGATGTCGTGTTCGACCGATCCCTCAGCACTTCACGAGGAGTCGTGGTCACCGCGCCCACCCAAGCCGCCGTCGACCTGATGACCGGCCCTGGTCGCAACCCTGAAGAGGCACGCGAACTCCTGGATTGGATGGAGCGCAATGAATCCACCTGGCGGCAATGACCTGCTCGTCGAGGCTCGGGCGGTGCTGCTCGACGCCCTTGAAGCGCTCACCATCCAACGCGACGCCGTCATCGTGATAGGCGCCCAAGCCGTGTATCTGCACACCGGAGCTGCCCAGGTTGCACTCGCTGAGGCGACCAAAGACAGCGATCTTGCCTTGGACCCGCGTCTGCTGCACGACGATCCCCTCCCCGAGAATGCGATGCGGTCGGCCGGTTTCAGCCCGCACGTGTCGGGGCAGCCAGGCGCATGGATCAACCCGCGAGGAATCCCCGTCGACCTCATGGTTCCCGAGGAGCTTGCTGGAACTGGATCGCGCGGCGCCCGCGGAGCACGGATACCACCTCACAGTCGGCGAGCGACGCGAAGGGCCGTTGGGCTTGAAGCAGCCATTGTCGATAACAGCCCTGTCGACATCTGCGCCCTCCACCCCTCCGATTCGCGGATCTACACCGCCCGCGTCGCTGGACCGGCCGCCCTGCTCGTCGCGGTGCCCACCCCGCAGCTCGCCTCGACACTGTGCGATTTGACTGTCAACCCGATCAGCGAAGACGTGACGCACAAGGCTCTCGAATACCTCGACCAGCACTTCGCGCAGGGTCCGAGAGCGCTCGGGTCGACGATGGCAGGGCGCGCCGAGGAAGGAATCGGGGATCCAGAACAGGTTGCGGCCGGAGTGTCCCTCCTCGCAGCGGACGCTCTCGAGGCCTTTCGCGCGATCCGCTCGTGACCGATTGCCCCGGGCAAGGCTCATACCGGGCTCGCTCATCATGAGAGGCACGGAAGCCTGGCAGAGATCGCGGCGCCGTCCGGCCTAGATCACGTCGAAGACGTGGTCGAGCAGCATGATTGCGACGCAGCCGAGCACCTCCGCCGAGGTGTGCGAGCTCAGCAGGTGGCCGCCGATCACCGTCGCCGCCTGGTCGGGCGGTGTGCCCAGCGGCACGGGGTTGACGTTCTGCACGGTGAGGTGGACGTCCCACTTGCCGGGCTCGTCGTCGGGTGGGAGCCGCACGCTGCCGGCGAAGCAGCAGCGGCGCGCCTTGAGCGACCGGCCGGCGGCGGCGTGCTCGGGCTGCTCGGCGCGGATGGCGGCGGCGACCCGTTCTCCCACGCCGACGGTGAAGCCCTGCTCGCCGACGGGGTCCATGCAGTACTGGAGCAGCAGGGCCTCCCCTGAGCCGCCGCGCACCACGACGCGCACGATGCCGTCGCCAGTGAGCTCCAGCTCCTGGACGACGCCCTGCTCGGAGGTGGACGTGGCGCGGTCGACGATCTCCCCCGCGGCGTTGAGGGCAATGAGCGTCACGGGTTCGGGGTGGAAGAGGACGACCTCGACGGTGACCCGGGACGCGGGCGCGTGGTGCAGCACGAGCGGCCGGGCAGGGATCTGCAGGCCTCGGGGGGAGTTCGGCCAGTCGACGACGCGGACCGGCTGCTTCTCGGTGTCCAGGTAGCCGAGCCAGTCGAAGCGGCCCTCGTGGGGGTACTCGCCGGTGGCGTGGTCGTCGAAGTCGACGCAGAGGGTGGTGGGCTGCTCGCCGTCGGGCGGCTCCTCGGGGAACCGCCGGGGGCAGGCCGTGGGGTGGAGCACGACGCGCAGCGCGGTGCGGGGACGGCGGTGCGGGATCAGGTGGGCCACGACGTGGTACGCGTCGCAGGGCCGCGGCTGGTAGTCCCAGATAGCCGCGACGAGCTGCACGGTCTCGCCCGGGCGGTACGCGGGCTT
>JAEWEI010000041.1 GCA_023389545.1 Actinomycetes bacterium
CGCGACGAGGACGCCCACGCCGCGGCCGCGCGGCGGTTGAGCGCGCTGCTGGGCGACCGGCGCAGCCCGGCGCCGGGGCTGGTGCTTCCGCCGCTCAGGGAGCCCGGCGTCGCGCCGGACGTGGACACCCGGCTCATGGAGGTCGTCCGCCCGGTGGAGTTCGCCGGGGACTCAGGCGGGGGCCATGGCTGGAGCCCGGGCGTCGGCGCAGGGCAGCCGGACACCGTCCCGGCGGCCGACGCGCTGGACCCGGAGCTCGAGATGACCCGCCGGTCGCCTGCCCGGGCGCGGGAGGCGTTCGAGGCGGTGGAGCCCGACCCCGATCCGGCGGGCGCCGAGATCGAGCTGCATGACGGCCGGCTGGTGCGGGTGGTCGGCACAGCGCTGGTGGGCCGGAACCCCGTCGCGGTGGACGGCGCGCAGGTGGTGCGGGTGGTGGATCCCGGCCGGTCCGTGTCCAAGACCCACCTGCAGATCGGCGTCGCCGACGGCGCCGTGTGGGTGGCTGACCGCGGCTCCACGAACGGCACCCTCGTGACCCTGGCCGACGGCCAGCAGATCGTGTGCGGGCCCGAGCAGCACGTGCGGCTGCCCGTGGGGGCGACGGTCTCGTTCGGCAACTGCGGATTGCGTCTGGTCCGGGGCCCGCGGGGGCGCCAGCAGGCCTAGAATCGGGCGTATGGCACTGGCGCCGTTGAGCCGCATGGCGGCGGTCGAGCTCGTCGAGGACGATCACTCGGCCGATGGTGTGACGCGCGACCCGGACTCGACGGGCGACTCGCCCGACCACGGCGGACCTGTCCGCCGGTCGTCCTCCCGCGGCGCCGCCCGAGCGGCGCTCCGCTGGTGGCCGGTCGCCGTGCCCGTCGTCATCGCCCTCGCTGTGGGCTCCGCGCTGTCCGCACAGAACGACAGGGAGCGCGCCGAGCGCCTCGCGGCGGTTCCCGGGCTCATGCGGCCCCTCGACGGGGCGCCCGTCGAGCTGTGGCGGCACGCGATCGATGCCGGTGACACGGTGCTCGCGGCGGGTGGCGCGCTGGCGGTGGTGAGCGCCGGGGGCGGCTCCTGGCGGGTCGCGTCCTATGACGCGCGGACCGGGTCCGAGCGCTGGGCGACGACGCTCGCGGCGGGGTCGCAGGTCGCGGCGGAGGCGCAGGGCCCCGACTGCCCGAGCGTGGGCGCCGACGTCGGGCGCTATCTGGTGTGCCTGGTGCCGATGCCGTCCCCCGTCTACGCCGACGACGCGGACGCGACGGCGCTCGCACGGGTCGTCGCCCTGGACTCCGCGGACGGCTCGGTGGCCGGCGAGTGGGAGGTGGCCGACGAGGTCAGCCTGATCGAGCGGCGCGGCGACGACGTGGTGCTCGTGACGGAGGACTCCGACGGGTACTTCCGCGCGGCGCTCCGCGACCCGCTGACGGGCGCCGCGGTGTGGGAGTACAGGAGCCGCCAGTCCATCAGCTCCGACGTGTACGTCAGCAGGCCGACGGCAGTGGTCACCGCCGAGCATGTGCTCCTCGGCGGGTACGGCACGGCGGTCTTGGACGTGCAGGACGGCGCCGAGCTCTACTGGGCCACGAACCTCGCATTCGTCCTGGCGCGGTCCGATGGCGAGCGGTTCGGCACCTGGTCCACGGCCCGCGGGGGAGCGCTGCACGGTGCGACCGGCCGCCGCCTGCGGGACATGCCCTCGCTGCCGGTGCGTCCCGCCGTGGACGACGGCACCGCTGACGACATCGTGCTGCTGGACGCGGGGCGGGAGATCAGCGCCGCCGCGGCGTTCAGCGGCGAGCCGCTGTGGACGCTGGGCACCGACCTCGACCCGACGGTGATCGTCGACGGCCAGATGCTCCTCGCCGCCCCGGGGCGCCAGATCAGCCTCGACGCGCACTCCGGCGAGGTCGCCTGGGACGTCGAGACGGACCTCGACCTGCCGCCGGTCACCGATGGCGCCCTGGTGCTCACTGCCGAGCTGCGCGCGGACGGCGCAGCGGTGCTGGTGGCCAGGGGCCTGGCCGACGGGGTGCGGTACTGGTCGGCGCCCCTCCCGCCGGGGACCACGCTCGTGTCGGTCGAGGGCGGCAACCTGCTGGCCTGGACGGAGCACGCGCTCGTCGTCCTCGGCTAGTCCACGGCGCGCCGTGGGGTCACCTGGCGCGAGGCGCGGGGGTACAGTGGCCACGTGCTGAAGTTCGAGCTCCTCCTCCTTCGTCGCCGCGGCGAGGCCTCGTAAGGCCGCATCCTCGCCGCGGTGTTCGGTGTGCCGGCTGCTTTCCACCGACCAGCGAAGGATCCTCGATGAGCTACTACGACCGCACGCCCCAGCAGCCCTCCCCGATGCCCGTCCACAAGTACCGGCCGTTCCACGAGCAGATCGCCGTCGACCTGCCGGACCGCACCTGGCCCAGCCGCCGCATCACGAAGGCCCCGCGCTGGTGCGCTGTGGACCTGCGCGACGGCAACCAGGCCCTGATCGAGCCGATGAGCCCCGCCCGCAAGCTGCAGATGTTCGAGCTGCTGGTGCAGATGGGCTTCAAGGAGATCGAGGTCGGCTTCCCCTCGGCGTCGCAGACGGACTTCGACTTCGTGCGGATGCTGATCGAGGAGGGCCGGATCCCCGACGACGTGGTCATCCAGGTCCTCACGCAGTGCCGCGAGCACCTGATCGAGCGCACGTACGAGGCGATCGCCGGCGCCAAGCAGGCCATCGTGCACCTGTACAACTCGACGTCGACGCTGCAGCGCCAGGTCGTCTTCCGCTCCGACGAGGACGGCATCGTCGACATCGCCGTGACCGGCGCCCAGCTCTGCAAGAAGTACGAGCAGACGGTGCCCAGCACCGAGGTGTTCTACGAGTACTCGCCCGAGTCGTACACGGGCACCGAGCTCGACTTCGCGGCGCGGATCTGCAACGCGGTGCTCGACGTGCTGGAGCCGACGCCCGACCGCAAGGTCATCATCAACCTGCCCGCCACCGTCGAGATGGCCACGCCCAACGTGTACGCCGACTCGATCGAGTGGATGGGCCGGAACCTGCGCTACCGCGAGAACGTCATCCTCTCGCTGCACCCTCACAATGACCGGGGCACTGGCGTCGCCGCCGCCGAGCTGGGCTACCTGGCCGGCGCCGACCGCATCGAGGGCTGCCTGTTCGGCAACGGGGAGCGCACCGGGAACGTGTGCCTGGTGACCCTGGGGATGAACCTGTTCAGCCAGGGCATCGACCCCGAGCTCGACTTCTCCGACCTGGACAACGTGCGCCGCACCGTGGAGCACTGCAACCAGCTGCCGGTGGGCGAGCGGCACCCGTGGGGCGGCGACCTGGTCTTCACGGCGTTCTCGGGCTCCCACCAGGACGCGATCAAGAAGGGCCTGGACGCGATGGAGGCCGAGGCCGCCGCGTCGGGCCGCGATGTCGACGACCTGGTGTGGGCCGTGCCGTACCTGCCGATCGACCCCAAGGACGTGGGCCGCTCCTACGACGCGATCATTCGCGTGAACTCGCAGTCCGGCAAGGGCGGCATCTCGTACCTGATGAAGTCCGAGCGCGACCTCGACCTGCCGCGCCGGCTGCAGATCGAGTTCTCGCACGTGGTGCAGGCGCACACCGACGCGCACGGCGCCGAGGTCACGGCCGACGAGCTGTGGCAGATCTTCAACGACGAGTACCTGCCCGTGGAGCCCGGCGGGCCCCTGGCGCCGTGGGGGCGCCTGCGCCTGCGCGGCATGCGGATGACCAGCTCCGAGGAGGGGTCGGTCGTGCTGTCGGTGGACGTCGCCGACGGCGGCGAGCCGCGCACTCTCGAGGGGTCGGGCAACGGCCCGCTGGACGCGTTCCTCGACGCGCTGGGCTCGCTGGGCGTGCGGGTCTCGGTGCTGGACTATGCCGAGCACGCGCTGTCCTCGGGCGGGGACGCGACGGCCGCCGCGTACGTGGAGTGCGCGGTGGGCGACAAGACGCTCTGGGGCGTCGGCATCGACCCGTCCACCACGACCGCCTCGCTCAAGGCGATCATCTCCGCGGTGAACCGCGCGCAGCGCTGAGCCCGTCCCTGCTGGCTGGTTCCCAGCACTGACCTCCCACGGCGAAGGCCGCCGGGCGCCACCCGCGCGCGGCGGCCTTCGCCGTCGGCCGTATGGGCGGCACTCATCTGGGTGACGTTCCGACGAGTCCCTGCACTGCGCGCGCCGCCCGCCGATGAGCAGCGTGGAACATCGTGCGCGACACGTGGTGACGCGGGGAGACGAGGTGGGCACCATCGGCGCAGAGCTCGTGGCGACATCCGAGTTCGGCGTGTTCGACCTCGTGGCCGACCGCGCCTTCTGGGAGTTCCAGCACGGCGACATTCCCGCGGCCCTGCTGCTCTGCGCGCATGGCATCCCCCTGGCCGAGCTGGCGGGCGACGACGCGACAGCCAGGTACCTGGTCTTCACGCGGGGGTTGTGCCTGATCGAGCTCGAGGAGGTCGACGCCGCCGTCGAGTGCGCCGACGACCTGCTGGCCCGCGCCGAGCACGACGAGGAGCCGTACTGGCAGGCCAAGGCGTTGGCGGTCCGGGCCCTCGCGCGCATCCGCGACGGGGCGGCGATCGAGGTCATGGACCTGTTGGCGCGGGTGTGGAGCCTGGTCGGCGAGCCCGACGGTCGCCGGTACAACCAGGCGTCAGCCGTCGCTGTGCTGGCGAACGGGCTGCGCACCGCGGAGCTCTACGAGCAGAGCCACGCGCTGCTGCGCCGCCTGCACCGCCTGGTGCCGCCGGGCTTCGACGCGAACGTGGTCGCCCAGACGATCATCAACCTGGCCGAGTGGGGGGCCCGGCTGCTGGTCCTCGGTCATGACCGCGAGGCGTCGGCGACGTTCGCCGAGCTCGCGTCGCGCGTGCTCCTGCTGCGCCGGCTGGCCGGGGGCGACAGAGGACCGGGGCCGGTCGACCACGCAGTCTCCGCTGACGCCGCGGAGATCGTGGCCATGGTCGGCCTGGGGGAGCACAGGGCGGCGCTCGCCTTCGCCGAACGCGTCGGACCGGAGCTTGAGCAGTACCGGGGCCGGCCCGAGTGGGTGGCCGCGACGTGCGCGATCGGCCTGGCCCTGACCACTGTGGGGCGCTACGCCGAGGCGGAGGCCGCTGTCGCGAGGGTTCGCCCCGAGGTTGAGACACGTGACCGGGAGGTGTGGCTCACGGCCGTCGACGCGGTGCTGCTCGAGGCGGCTCGTGGACGGCACGGGGACCACCCGGCGGCGATGCAGGCCACGGTGATGTTCCAGCGGGTCGCCCGCCGCACCTGGACCGACCGCGAGCAGCGCTTCGAGGCGCTGCTCAGCAAGGTCCGCATCCAGGAGCTGGTCGAGCAGAGCGCCCGGGCCACAGCCCTGAGCGCGCTCGACGAGCTCACCGGCGTGGGCAACCGGCGTGCCATCCAGGAGTTCGTCGCCGGCGGCCCTCCGAGGGCGGGCGTCTTCGTCGACGTCGACGACTTCAAGTGCGTCAACGACCAGCACTCCTACCTCATCGGCGACGCGGTCCTGGTGCAGATCGCGGGGCTCCTGAGCGGGCTCGCCCAGGAGGAGGATTTGGTGGCGCGCTTCGGCGGCGACGAGTTCGTCATCCTCCCCCCGCCTGGCGCGGCGATGAGCGCGGCGCGGCTGGAGCGGCTGGGGCGGCGCATCCTCGCGGGCGCGCACGCCGCGGATTGGGACGCGATCGCGCCAGGGCTTGCCGTGACCCTCTCGGTGGGCATCGCGCAGGTGGGCGCCGGCGACGACCTTTTCGACGGCCTGGGCCAGGCCGTGCGGGAGGCCAAGCGTGGCGGACGTGACCAGGTGGTCGTGCTGGGCGGATAATGTCCGGGTGAGCCTCTACCGCGACGAGGCCATCGTGCTCCGCACCCACAAGCTGGGCGAGTCCGATCGCATCGTGACCCTGCTGACCCGCACCCACGGGAAGGTCCGAGCGGTCGGCAAGGGCGTGCGCCGCACCACGTCCAGGTTCGGCTCCCGGCTCGAGCCGTTCATGCACATCGACGTGCAGCTCAACACCGGCCGCTCGCTGGACCTGGTCACCCAGGTGGAGACCATCGGGCCGTATGGGCGGCCGATCTGCGAGGACTACGCGCTCTACACCGCCGGGACGGCGATGCTCGAGACCGCGGAGCGGCTGGTCGAGGACGAGCACGACCCCTCGGTGCAGCAGTACTGGCTGCTGGTGGGCGCGGTGCGCTCGCTCGCGTCGCGGGAGCACGCCCCCGGCCTGGTGCTCAACTCCTATCTGCTGCGCGCGCTGGCCATCGCGGGCTGGGCGCCGAGCTTCGCCGACTGCGCCCGCTGTGGCCGCCCGGGCCCGCACACGTCCTTCGCCGTGGCGCAGGGTGGCGCCGTGTGCCAGGCCTGCCGCCCGCCCGGGGCCACCTCGCCCGCGCAGGAGACGTTCTCGCTGCTCGCGGCGCTGCTCGCCGGCCACTGGGACGTGGCGGAGGCCAGCGCGGAACGGCACCGGCGTGAGGCGGACGGCCTCGTCGCGGCATACTGCCAGTTCCACCTCGAGCGCCAACTGCGCTCGTTGCCCATGGTCGAGAGGGTCTGATGCCGATCGCTCCGCCGCCGCACCCCAGCGGCGCCCGTCCCCCTGCCATCCCCGCGGAGCTCATCCCGCAGCACGTCGCGATCGTCATGGACGGCAACGGCCGTTGGGCGAACGCCCGTGGGCTGCCGCGCACCGCCGGCCACGCGGCCGGCGAGGCGTCGCTGCTGGACGTCGTCGCGGGCGCCATCGAGATCGGCGTGAAGCACATCTCCGCGTACGCGTTCTCCACCGAGAACTGGAAGCGCTCACCCGACGAGGTGCGCTACCTCATGGGCTTCAACCGGGACGTGCTGCGCCGCCAGCGGGACACCATGAACGACTGGGGCGTGCGGGTGCGCTGGGCCGGACGGCGCCCGCGCCTGTGGCGCTCGGTGATCAAGGAGCTCGAGGCCGCGGAGGAGCTCACGCGCGGCAACGACACCTGCACGTTGACGATGTGCGTCAACTACGGCGGCCGCGCCGAGATCGCCGACGCGGTGCGGGCCATCGGCGAGGAGGTCGCCGCCGGACGCCTGGACCCGTCGAAGATCACCGAGAAGACCATCGCGCGGCACCTCGACGAGCCCGACTTGCCGGACGTGGACCTGTTCCTGCGCACCTCGGGGGAGCAGCGCACCTCCAACTTCATGATCTGGCAGTCCGCCTACGCCGAGCTCGTCTTCCTCGACGAGCCCTGGCCGGATGTGGACCGCCGGCACCTGTGGCGCGCCGTCGAGACGTACGCGCGGCGCGACCGGCGCTACGGGGGGGCCGTCGACCAGCCGGTCGCGTAGCCCATGCGCCGGTGAGGCTGGACACGGTGTCGGGGGTGGCCGCTACCGTGCGGAGGATGACACTCACAGTGGAGATGATCACCTTCGACGCGCTCGACGCCCCGACGCTCGCCCGGTGGTGGGCGGCGCAGACGGGCGGGGTCGTCCAGGGGGAGCCGGACTCGCCCTTCGTCGTGGTCGCCCCCGGGCCGTCGGGCGGGCCGAATCTGGGGTTCCAGCAAGTGTCGGCCCCGACGCGCGGGAAGAACCGCGTGCACATCGACCTCACGACGGCGGACCGCGCGGCAGAGGTGGCCCGGCTCACCGGGGACGGCGCGAAGTTCGTCGCCGAGCACCGGGAGGACGGGCTCGCGTGGACGGTGCTCGCGGACCCGGAGGGCAACCAGTTCTGCGTCTCCGGCCCGCACGCCTGAGCCGTCAGGCGCCGGGGCGCGCTCCAGCGGCCACGGAGCCGTCCCCGGCGTCGGCGCACTCGCCGCGTGCCCGGCGGGAGGCGCGCCGGCGCCTGACCCTCCAGGCGATGGCGGCTGCGATCAGGACGCCTGCGGCCGCGAGCCCCCACGGCGACTCCGCGGCGAGGACCGCGGCTGCCCACACCGCGCCGAGCCCAACGGTGCCCCAGATGAACGCCCAGGCGATCGCCCCGGGGATCGACGCGAGGGTGAAGCGCAGATACGGCATGCGCGCGACGCCTGCGGCGACGAGCACAGCCGTCTGCGCCCCGACGGTGACGTAGGCGAAGGTCACGGCCAGCGGGCCCCACCGGTGGACGGCGGCGGCCGCGCGCTTCGCGGGCACAGTCGACCCCCAGGCGGCCGCGCGTGCCCTGGCCGCCGTCCACCAGCGGGGCC
>JAEWEI010000163.1 GCA_023389545.1 Actinomycetes bacterium
GCCGGGGCGTTGACGGCGCTGACCGGCCCGGTGCGGCGCGGCGACGCGGGCACGGTACGGGACCACGCCGAGGTGCTCGCCGAGCTGGGCGCCCGCACCGGCGCCGTGGACATCTCCGCCAGTTATCGTGTGCTCGCCCGTTCGGCGGCGCAGCGCGCGTTGGCGGCGGGCCAGCTCCGCCAGGACGCCGCGCGCGACGTGCTGGACGCGCTGGCCGATCCGGGCATGACCGCGCCGCCGGGGGCGTTGCATGAGGGGGAGGGCGCAGGACCTGTGCGCGACCCCCGCGAACCGGACGACCCGCAGCAGCCGCATGACTCCCAGGAGGACGACGCATGAACCCGCTCGACAGCGCGGGGGCGCCCGCACTGGCCCGCACCCGCCAGGAGCTGGCCGAGGCGTTGGCCCCGACCGGCGCCGGGGGCGCGCGCGCCGTCGTGATGACGATGGGCGCGCTGCATGCCGGGCACGTCGAGCTGGTCCGCGAGGCCAAGCGCCTGGCGGCCCAGGTGGTGGTGTCGATCTTCGTCAACCCGTTGCAGTTCGGCCCGGGGGAGGACCTCGACAGGTACCCCCGTGACCTCGACGGGGACTTGGCGACGCTGACCGGCGACGGGCTGCTCGGCGCAGGTGACGTGGTGTTCGCCCCCACTCCCGAGGTGATGTACCCCGAGGGGGACCCGGTGGTGCGCGTGACGGCGGGCCGGATCGGTGAGGTGCTCGAGGGCGCGTCCCGGCCGGGGCACCTGGACGGCGTGCTGACCGTCGTGCTCAAGCTCCTGCACCTGACGCGTCCTGACGTGGCCCTGTTCGGGGAGAAGGACGCGCAGCAGCTCGCGGCCGTGCGCCAGATGGTGCGGGACCTCGACGTGCCGGTGCAGGTGCGCGGGGTGCCGACCCAGCGCGACGTCGAGGGCCTGGCACTCTCCTCGCGCAACGCCTACCTCACCCCCGAGCAGCGGGCCCGTGCGCTCGCGCTGTCCCGGTCGTTGCGCGACGCGGCCGAGGCGGCCCAGGCGGGAGCCTCGCCGGATCGGCTGCGGGCGGACGTCCGCGCCGCGCTCGAGTCGGCGGGCGTGGACGTGGACTACGTCGCGATCGTCGACCCGCGCACGTTCGCGGACGTCCCGGCGGACCACCGGGGGGCGGCAGTGCTCGCGCTCGCGGCGCGCGTGGGCGGCGTCCGGCTCATCGACAACACCACGCTCGAGCTGGGCGGGTCCGATCGCGGCCTGCACGGCGCGGGCGTGGCAGGCACGCGTCAGCACGACGCACACCAGGGAGAAGTATGACCACGCTGCAGCGACCGATGATGATCGGCAAGATCCACCGTGCGACGGTGACGCAGGCCGATCTGCACTACGTCGGGTCGATCACCGTCGACGCCGACCTGCTGGCTGCCGCGAACCTGCTGCCCGGCCAGCAGGTGGACGTCGTCGACGTGACCAACGGCTCACGGCTCACCACCTACGCCATCGCGGGGGAGAGCGGATCGGGCCAGGTGTGCATCAACGGGGCGGCGGCGCACCTGGTGCACCCGGGCGACATCGTCATCCTCATCGCCTACGGGATCATGTCGGATGCCGAGGCCCGCACGTACGAGCCGCATGTGGTGCTGGTCGACGCCGAGAACCGCATCATCGACACCGGTGACGACCCCGGGCAGGTGCCCGCCTCCTGGACCGAGGAGTCGGGCCTCGAGCCCAGCGGGGTGCCGTTCACCGAGGGGCGTGGGCTGGTCCAAGGCTCCAGCTGGTGACCGGGGCGAGCGCCCCTGCCACCTCGGCGCCCGCCGGGGCCCCGTCCGCGCACGCTGACGACCCCGCGGTCCGCCTGGCCACGCGGCTCGCCGCGCCAGCGCCCGGCTGGACGGTGCGGGCTGACGCGATCGTCGTCGGCTCCGGCATCGCCGGCCTCACGGCGGCCCTGGAGCTGCGCACCCGGGTGCCGCATGTGCTGCTCGTGACCAAGGGGGAGCTCGTCTCGGGCTCGACGGTGTGGGCGCAGGGCGGGATCGCCGCGGTGCTCGACCCTGCCGACTCCACGTCCGCGCACCTCGCGGACACGCTGGTCGCGGGCGGCGGGCTGTGTGACCCGGCCGCCGTCGAGGTGCTGGTCACCGAGGGCCCCGCCCGGGTGCGCGAGCTCGTGCGGCGCGGCGCCCTGTTCGACCTCGCGCCGGACGGCGAGATCGCGCTGACCCGCGAGGGCGGCCACCACGCGGACCGGATCGTCCACGCGGGCGGCGACGCGACGGGCGCAGAGGTGTCACGCGCGCTGGTGGCCCGCATCGAGGCGGTCCGCAACGATCCGGGCATCGAGGTGATCGAGCACGCCCTGGTGCTCGACGTGCTCACCGGCCCCGCCAGTCCCGACGGCCGGCCGGGCGCCGCATGCGGCGTGACGCTGCACGTGATCGGCGCGGGCTCCCGGGACGGGGTGGGCGCCGCATTGGCCCCGGCCGTGGTGCTCGCGACGGGCGGCATCGGCCAGGTGTTCCGCTCCTCGACGAACCCCGCGCAGGCGACGGGCGACGGGGTGGCGGCTGCGCTGCGCGCCGGGGCCGTGCTCGGCGACGTCGAGTTCGTGCAGTTCCATCCCACGGTGCTGTGGCTGGGCGCCCACGCCAAGGGGCAGCTCACGCTCATCTCCGAGGCGGTGCGCGGCGAGGGCGCGCTGCTGCTCGACACCGACGGCGCGCGGTTCATGCCAGCGGTGCACCCGATGGCCGAGCTCGCGCCCCGGGACGTCGTCGCCCATGCGATCGTGCGGCAGGCCGCGGCCACGTCCTCCGACCACGTGCTGCTCGACGCCCGCCACTTGGGCGCGGCGTTCCTGCGGCGGCGGTTCCCGACGATCCACGAGCGGCTGCTCGAGCACGGCATCGACCTGACCACGGACCTGGTGCCGGTGGCTCCGGCGCAGCACTACCACTCGGGCGGAGTCGTCACCGATCTGGACGGGCGCACGTCGGTCCCGGGCCTGTACGCGGCGGGGGAGGTGGCCTGCACGGGCGTGCACGGCGCCAACCGGCTCGCCTCGAACTCGCTGCTGGAGGGCCTGGTGTTCGCGCACCGGGCGGCTCGAGACATCGCCGCCCGGGTGCGCGCGGGCGACCTCGCGCAGGTCGAGCCGGAGGAGCGCCCGGGGTCGGCAGCCCTGGTGGCGGCGGCCACGCGCTCCCGCATCCAGCGCGCGGCGTCTGACGGGCCTGGGGTGCTCCGCTCGGCGCAGGGCCTGCTGGCGGCGTCGGACGTCCTCGCCCGGGTGCGGACCGACGCGCACGTCGGCGCCGGGGGCGTCGTGGCGGACCCGCAGGCCGCCGAGTGGGAGACCACGAACGTGCACCAGGTCGCGGCGGTGCTCACGGCCACGGCGCTCGCGCGCACGGAGAGCCGGGGCGGGCACTTCCGCACCGACCACCCGCTGCCCGATGACAGGTGGCGGCTGCGCCTGGAGGCCAGGCTCGAGCCGGACGGCACGCTCGACGTGTCCCCGATGGCGCTGCCGGGCGTGGCGGACGCGCTGCCGGCCTGAGCCGCCTACTCGACGGGCAGGCCCGCCTCGCGCCAGGCGCGGGTGCCGCCGGCGACGTTCCGCACGTCGTACCCCTGGCCCTCGAGCCAGGCGGCGGCCTGGCCGGACCGCCCGCCGACCTCGCACACCAGGTACACGGGCCCGGGCAGGGCGCCGATCTCGGCGTGCCGCGCGACCAGCTCGGACAGCGGCACGGAGATCGCCCCGGGCACGTGGCCGTCGGCGTACTCGACGTCCTCGCGGACGTCCACGACGGGGGTGGCCGGGTCCTGCTGCAGCAGGACCCGCAGGTGGGCGATGTCGATCTCGTGCACGGTGAGCTCCTTCGACGACGGCGCGGTGGCCCCGGACTCCCAGCATGCCATCGGGCGGGACGGCGCCCGAATGCGCTCCCGGGCGGCGCTAGCGTGGCGCCGTGACCTCGACAGCCCCGCACACTCCTGACGCCTCCCACACAGTCGTCCCCGCGTCGCGCCCGCTCGACCCGGCCTGGACCCGCCGCATGGTGGCCGTGGCCCTGGACGAGGACCTCGGCGCCGCGCCCGGGCGGGACGTCACGACCCAGGCGACGGTTCCGGCCGATGAGCTCGGCAGCGGCCGCCTGGTGGCGCGCGAGCCCGGCGTGGTCGCCGGCCTGGTCGTCGTGCAGGAGGTGCTGGACCAGGTGGCGGGCCGGCTGGGGCTCGCGACGGCGACCTGTGAGCAGCGGGTCCCGGACGGGTCCAGGGTCGAGCGCGGCAGCGTGCTCGCGGTGCTCGCCGGCCCGGTGCAGGCACTGCTGGTCGCTGAGCGGACGCTGCTGAACCTGGCCTCGCGGGCATCCGGCGTCGCGACCCACACGCGCCGCTGGGCCGATGCGCTCGAGGGCTCCGGCGCCCAGGTGCTGGACACCCGCAAGACCACCCCGGGCCTGCGCGAGCTGGAGAAGTACGCGGTGCGCTGCGGTGGTGGCACGAACAAGCGGATGGGCCTGCACGACGTCGCGATGGTCAAGGACAACCACGTCGTGGCGACGGGATCGGTGGCGGCGGCCGTGCGCGCGGTGCGTGACCGGTTCCCCGACGTCGCGATCCAGGTCGAGGCGGACACGCTGGAGCAGGCGCTTGAGGCCGTCGAGGCGGGCGCGCGCTTCCTGCTGCTCGACAACATGCCGGCCCCGGTGCTGCGGGAGGTGGTGGCCGCCGTGCGGGCGCGCGAGGGCGCCGTGGGCCGGGTGGAGCTGGAGGCGACCGGCAACCTGACGCTCGACCGCGCCGCGGAGGTCGCGGCCACCGGCGTGGACTACCTGTCGGTGGGCGCGCTCACCCACTCGTCGCCGATCCTGGACCTTGCGCTGGACCTGGACGAGCGCGGCGGCGGGCTCAGCGTCCGCCAGTAGGATCGGCTCGTGAGCGAGACGCCCCTTCCCCAGCCCGACGAGGACCTTCCCGAGCAGATGCGGGTCCGCCGCGAGAAGCGCGAGCGGATGTTGGCCGCCGGCGTCGAGGCGTACCCCGTCTCGGTGCCGCGCACCCACACCATCGCCGAGGTCCGCAAGGCCTACTCGCACCTCGAGGCCGGTCAGGAGACCGAGGACGAGGTGGGAGTCGCGGGCAGGGTGGTGTTCCTGCGCAACACCGGCAAGCTGTGCTTCGCCACGCTGCAGGACGGCGAGGGCAACCAGCTCCAGGTCATGCTCAGCCTCGCTGAGGTGGGCGAGGACCGCCTGGCCGCGTTCAAGGCCGACGTGGACCTGGGCGACCACCTGTTCGCGCACGGCAAGGTCATCAGCTCGCGCCGCGGCGAGCTCTCGGTCTTCGCCGACTCGTGGCAGCTCGCCGCGAAGGCACTGCGCCCGCTGCCGGTGCTGCACAAGGCGCTCTCCGAGGAGGCTCGGGTGCGCCAGCGCTACGTCGACCTCATCGCGCGCCCGGCGGCCCGTGACGCAGCCCGCCTGCGCGCCGGCGTGGTGCGCTCGCTGCGGGAGAACTTCCACCGCCGGGGCTACCTCGAGGTCGAGACGCCGATGCTGCAGACGCAGGCGGGTGGCGCCACGGCCCGCCCGTTCGTCACGCACATGAACGCGTTCGACATCGACCTGTACCTGCGCATCGCCCCGGAGCTGTTCCTCAAGCGCGCGGTGGTGGGCGGCATCGAGAAGGTCTTCGAGATCAACCGGAACTTCCGCAACGAGGGCGCCGACTCCACGCACTCGCCCGAGTTCGCGATGCTCGAGGCATATGAGGCCTACGGCGACTACGACACCATGGCGGCGCTCACCCAGGACCTGGTGCAGACGGCGGCGATGGACGTGCTCGGCACCACGACCGTCACCCTGGTGGACGGCACGGAGTACGAGCTCGGCGGCCAGTGGACCCAGCTGACGATGTACGGCTCGCTGTCCGAGGCGCTCGGCGAGGAGGTCACCGCCGAGACG
>JAEWEI010000051.1 GCA_023389545.1 Actinomycetes bacterium
GCGCCGAGCTTGATCGCGGCGACGAAGGGGGCGCCGACACCCTAGGCCGTGTTGCTCAAGCCCGTGTACCGGTCTGGGTTATGCCGGCTCTGACGATGTGATCCAGTACCGGCGCGTGGGGTTTCCGTCAGCTGCGACGTGAGTGTCTTCGAGAACGCCCCCGCACCGCTCGATGACAGCAGCGGACGCGATGTTGGTGTCGTGGCAGGTGACGAGTACGCGCGTCGTGCCTTGGACCGCGAGCTGCGCGACAGACCGCCGGAGCATCTCGGTTGCGTAGCCACGTCGTCGGTGTTCGCGAGCCACTGAGTAGCCGACGTGACCGCCTTCGTTGAGCAAGTGCTCATTGAGTGCGTGGCGGATCGAGGCGGCGCCGACCACTTGTCCATCAACGTCTGCGACGAGCCAGGTGTTGGGCACGCGCCCGGGTGCGATGTTGATCCGGTCATGCGCTTCGTGGATAGACCGGCAGATCTCACCCCAACTGCCTGTCGTTGGAAGAAATGTGAAGCCCTCATCGGCGAGTTGGGCGTGGATGCGCCGGCAGTCGGCCTCATCGCTGGGTTGAGGGAAGCGAAGGATCAGTGCCACGGGGGAAGGCTATCCGTGTGGGCCAACCAGTTTCGCGGTGCTGACGCAGTTGGTGGTGAGCCAGAGGAGGGTAGCGGCGAGAAGAGTTCAGCGTGATGGTCGCGTGCGGTCTTGTCTGACCGCATCGCGATCCCGCGCCACTGTTTCAACTTGTTGAAGCAGCGCTCGACGACGTTGCGGCAGCGATAGCGATAGCGATGCGGTTCACCGAAGTCGATCGGCCGCCCGGGGTGTTTGCGGCGGTGGCCGATCTGGTCGTCACGTTCCGGGATCGTCGCGGCGATGCCGCGCCGACGCAGCCACGCCCGGTTCACCTTCGCCGGGTACCCCTTGGCCGCAAGCACTCGATCCGGGCGCTGGCGTCGCCGGCCAGGCGTGCCAGCCACGCGAATCTCGTCGAGCGTGTCGGGCAGCATCGTCGTGTCCGCCAACTGCCCGCCGGTCAGGACGAACGCGAGGGCCCGGCCCTTGCCGTCCGCGACCAGGTGCGTCTTGGTCGTTAGCCCGCTACGAGACCGGCCGATCGCTTGATCAGCGGGTTCATCTCCGAGCTTCTTGTAGTTCGACCGCGCCCCCCGTGTCCATGGACAGGGTCGAACCGTGCTGGTGGACGCGCACGATCGTGGAGTCGATCGACGCAACCCAGTCGACCTCGCCTACCTGGTGGGTTATCGCCTGGACCTGCTCGAGCACGCGCGCCCAGGCCCCGGCATTGGACCACCGGTCGAAGTTCCCGCAACGCGTGCTGCCTCCGATTTCGATGGACGGAGGATGATGCCTGACCTGCGGATCGTCGTGGGACGCCTTCTGGCTTTCGGCGCCACTTTCGCGCTTGGAGGCTGGCACTTGGTCATTCGCCAAGCGTCGACCGATCCCACGTTCTTCCGCCGAGATCCCACCATTCTCGAGCACTTCCTCATGACCAGCGCGGGAATCTCCCTGTTCGCCCTCGCGCTCCATTCCACGATGGAATGGCTCCGTTCGAGGGCTCGGCCCTCGTTGAAGTGTGACTGAGTTCGCGAGATGGCGCGGGGCTGCTCCCGGGTCAGCGCCCGAAGCCGCCCTCGGAGTCGAGCGTCTGCCCGCAGATCCACTGCCCGTCGTCGGAGAGCAGCCACGTGACGAGGCGTGCGGCGTCGTCGGCCGTCCCCCACCGCCCCTGGGGCATCCGCTCACGCACCCACTGCTCCTGTGCCTCGTCGGCCCAGCCGGTGTCGGTGGGCCCCGGGTTGACGCAGTTGACGGTGATGCCGCGTGGCGCCAGGTGGACGGCCAGGCTGGCCGTCATCTGCTGGACGGCGCCCTTGGAGATGACGTACGGGAGCTCGCCGGGCATGCCGCCGTGATGCTGCCCTGAGGTGAACAGCACTGCCCGCCCGCCGGGCCTGCCGTCGTGCTGTGCGGCGAACTCCTTGACGAGCAGCGCCGTCGCGCGGGCGTTGACGGCGAAGCACAGGTCGAGCTCGGCAGCGTCGATCGTCTCGAGCGTCCCACCGCCGTCGCGCGCGTGGTTGGCCACCACGCCATCCACGTGGGCGTGCTCGCGCACCGCTTGCGCCATCACCTGGGCGGGCGCCGACGGATCGGCGAAGTCCGCCGAGACACGCGTGACTCTCGCGCCGAGGCGTTCGCACTCGGCGGCGACGACAGCGGCGCCGTCGGGGTCCGCGAGCCCCGGGCGTTCCACGTCATGGGGCGACCACGAGTGGAGCACCAGGTCCGCGCCGGCTCCTGCGAGCTGGCGGGCGATGGCGGCGCCGATGCCCTGGCGGCGGGACACGCCCGTCACGAGGAACACGCGCCCGCGGAAGTCGTAAGTCACGGCGCCGGGCGTAGGCGTCGGCGAGTCGGGCGTCAGGGCATCGTCCACGGAGGGATCGTCACCGACCAGCACCCCAGAGCGCCATCTGTTTGCAGGCGCGTCACTCAACCAGCGGTGGCGCTGGCCCGGATCTCGCGGACGACTGTCACCTTGATCTCGCCGGGATAGGCCAGGTCCGCCTCGATGTGCTTGGCGATGGCGACGGCGAGTTGCGGCAGGGCGTAGTCGTCGACCTCGGAGGGCTCGACGACAACCCGCACCTCGCGGCCCGCGGACATGGCGAGCGCGCGCCGGACGCCGGCGTGTGCGGTGACGAGCTGCTCGAGTTTGTCCATGCGCTCGACGTACTGGTCGAGCTCCTCGCGCCGAGCGCCTGGGCGCGCTGCGGAGGCCGCGTCCGCCGCCTGCACCAGCACACCCTCGACGGTCTCGACGGGGACCTCGTCGTGGTGGGCCGCGATGGCGTTGACCACTGCTGGCGACTCGCCGTGCCAGCGGGCGAGCTCGGCGCCGAGCGCGGCGTGGGCCCCGGACTGCTCGGCGGTGAGCGCCTTGCCGATGTCGTGCAGGAATGCGGCGCGCCGCGCGGTGACGACGTCGGCGCCCACCTCCGCGGCGATGGCGGCGGCGATCAGCGCGCTCTCGACGAGGTGCTCGAGCACATTCTGACCGTATGAGGTCCGCAAGCGGAGCCGGCCCATGGTGCTCACGAGCTCGGTGGGCAACCCTGTCACTCCCGCGCGCTCGGCGGCGTCGTGTCCTGCGGCGAGGGTCCGCTCGTCGGCAGACGCGACGGCCTCGGCATAAGCGGCCTCGATGCGCTGTGGGTGGATACGCCCGTCGGCCATGAGCGACTCGAGCGCGACTTGTGCGATCTCCCGGCGCTCGGCGTCGAAGCAGGAGAGGACCACCGAGTCGGGAGTGTCGTCGATCAGCACGTTGACGCCGGTGAGCGCCTCGAAGGTGCGGATGTTGCGCCCTTCCTTGCCGATGATGCGCCCCTTCATCTCCTCCGACGGGAGCCGCAGCACGGTGATCGAGGACTGGGCGCTGGTGGCCACCGCGGCACGCTGCACGGCGGTGGCGACGATGCGCTTCGCCTTGGCCTCGGCTGTGCGCCGCGCGGCGGCCTCGGCGCGTCGCACCTGCGCCGCAGCCTCGTGGGTGGCCGCGTCCACGGTGCGGCGCACGAGCTCGGCGCGCGCCTCGTCAGTGGTGAGCCCAGCGGACGCCTCGAGCAGGTCCCGTGCCTGCTGCTCCGCCTCCACCCGGGCGTGCTCGGCGCGCTCCTGCAGTGCTGCGATCTCGGACGCGCGCGCCTGCAGCTCGCGCTCGGCCTCCTTGAGGGCGCGCCGCTCGGCGGCGAGCTCGTCCTCCCGCTCGCTCAGGCGCGCGGTCCGGCGCTCGGCGTCGGCCAGCAGGGCGCGTGCCTCGTTCTTGATCTCGGCGACGTCGATCGCGGCCTGCTCACGCTGTGCCGCCGCCTCGCGACGCGCGATCAGCACGAGCATGAGCGCGACGAGGCACACGATGAGCAATGCGACGACGATCCCGATCTCACCGAACGGCACGGGCACCTCCAGGACTGTGTGGCCGGGTCTCGGCATCCACGGTGGTTGTCGACCAGTCAGCAGCCATTGTCCCCCACGGGACGAGGCGCCTGGTCAGTCGCCTACTCCTCGAAATCCGTCGCCAGGACACTGCGGGCCCCGCCGGTCAGTCGGCGGGCAGGTCGTCCTCGACCTCGGCTCCCTCGGCAGCGAGCTCCTCGCGGACGAGCCTGCTGACCAAGCCGGGCGCATATCCCTTGCGCCCGAGTGCGGCGAAGGTCCGGCGAGCTCGCACCTGCGGATCGAGCCCACGTGTCGACGCAAGACGCCGCCGCACGAGTGCGCGCGCAGCCTGGGCCTCCTGCTCGTCATCCACCTCGTCGAGCGCTGATGCCGCGACCTCGTCGTCGATACCGCGGCGTCGGAGCTCGACGCCGATGGCACGCCGCGACAGCCCGCGCTCGGCATGACGGGTCCGCACGAGCATGCGCGCGTACTCCTCGTCGTCGATGAGCCCGACCTCGGTGAACCTGTCGAGCACCGCCTCGGCGACCTCGGCAGGCACGTCCTTGGCGGCCATCGCCTCGGCGAGCTGCGCCCTGCTGCGCGCCGAGTGGGTGAGCAGTCGCAGTGCGATCGCTCGCGCGACCTGCTCCTGATCGGGCTCGGGGTCCTCAGCGGCCGAGCCCGAGGCGGGAGGCTCCTGGCCTCCCGCCCCTGGGCGTCGTCGTCCCGTCACGTCCGGCCTCAGAAGCCGGGGTCGCCGCCGGGCTCAGCGGGCGCGTCGACCTGGGCGCCGATCCCCAGCTTCTCCTTGATCTTCTTCTCGATCTCCACGGCGAGGTCCGGGTTGTCTCGCAGGAATCCGCGCGCGTTCTCCTTGCCCTGGCCGAGCTGGTCGCCCTCGTAGGTGAACCAGGAGCCCGACTTGCGCACGATGCCGTGCTCGACGCCCATGTCGATCAGGCTGCCCTCACGGGAGATGCCGACGCCGTACATGATGTCGAACTCGGCCTGCTTGAACGGCGGCGCCATCTTGTTCTTGACGATCTTGACGCGCGTGCGGTTGCCGACCGGCTCCGAGCCCTCCTTGAGCGTCTCGATGCGGCGGATGTCCATGCGCACCGAGGCGTAGAACTTCAGCGCCTTGCCACCCGTGGTGGTCTCGGGAGAGCCGAAGAAGACGCCGATCTTCTCGCGGAGCTGGTTGATGAAGATCGCCGTGGTGCCGGAGGCGTTGAGCGCGCCGGTGATCTTGCGCAGCGCCTGGGACATGAGCCGGGCCTGGAGGCCGACGTGGCTGTC
>JAEWEI010000071.1 GCA_023389545.1 Actinomycetes bacterium
GACGAACGCGCCGCCGCCCTTGCACCCTGGCTCGAGCACTACAACACTCAACGCCGCCACAGCGCACTTGGAGGCAAAGCGCCGATCAGCCGG
Source organism: Actinomycetes bacterium (assembly GCA_023389545.1). Classification (GTDB taxonomy): domain Bacteria; phylum Actinomycetota; class Actinomycetes; order Actinomycetales; family Cellulomonadaceae; genus Cellulomonas_A. The sequence continues at coordinate 94 of JAEWEI010000071.1, forward strand.
CTGCTACCAACCTGATGGCCGGGTACAACTAGAGGTCCTCGGGGGCGACGAGGAACTCCGCGGCGTCGGCGATCTCCCCGCCGATGGCGGCGTGCAGCTCCCGGACGATCGCCTGCATGGGCGGGATCGCGCGCCCCCGGGCGACCTTGTGCGCGAACGAGGGGCGCTCCAGTTCGAGTTCGTCGACGTCGGCGGGCTCCCACCGGACCCGGTACGCCACGGCGCCGGCGACTGTCCACGGCAGGTCGCGAAGCAGTGGCGGCAGGATCTCCTCGGCGCCCACCTCGAGGGCGATCAGCCCGTCGACTCCCAGGTCCACGATCGCCCCGAAGCCCTCGCGCGGCGGCGGGTCGGCGAGCATCGCGGCGTCGTAGGCGAGGGCCTCGGCTGTGAGCCGGGCCCGTTCGCGCTCGTCGTCGACGCCGTGCTGCGCGAGCGCTGCGGCGAGTCCGGCGCCGCCGCGCTCGGGCAGGCCCGTGCCGATGTTCCCGGCGAGTGCCCGGCGGCCCGCGTCGGTGGCCGGTCCAGCCCAGGGCGTGCCGTCCATCGCGAGCCGGGCACGCGGGACCGCCCGCTGCACCACGGCCAACGCCTCGTCCGGCTCGAGCCACCGGCTGCTGTAGAGCGTGAGGTCGATGGTCCCGTCGACGTCGGGATGGAGCACCGTGCCGTGCTCGCCGGTGCGCACCGCCCCGCCCAGGCGCCTGGCGGCGGCGACCAGCCAGAGCAGGACGCGCTCCTCCTCGCGCACGGGCATGGCCTCGGGGAACGCGCGCTTGAGCCCGTCGCGGTCCCCGCCCGGGTAGGGCTTGGGGCCCCGTTCGCGCGGGCACGCCGCGTCGTACACGACGGCGGTCTGGGCGGGCAGGCCGAGGCTCACGGCCTCCGCCTGGTCGACGGCGTAGGGCCCGCTGAGGGTGGACAGCCGGGACACGCGCAGCACTCCGGGCTCCACGGGCGCGGCCGAGCGTCCACGGCCGGAGGCGTTCCGGTCCTGCACGCCAGGGAGCTGCTCCCATCGAGCGGCGGGGAACCGGCTGACCGCCAGCACCTCGACCTCGTCGGCGCCGATGCCCGCGGGGAGCGCCAGCAGGTGGCGGGTGCGCAGCCCCGGGTCGTCGAGCGGCAGCCGGGGCAGCACGGGTGGCCAGACCACTGCGCTAGACCTCCGTGCGGTGGAAGTTCTGCCAGGAGCGCGACGCCGTGGGGCCCCGCTGGCCCTGGTAGCGCGAGCCGTACCTGCTCGACCCGTACGGGTGCTCGGACGCCGAGGAGAGCCGGAAGAAGCACATCTGGCCGATCTTCATGCCGGGCCACAGCAGGATGGGCAGCGTTGCGACGTTCGACAGCTCGAGCGTGACGTGACCGGAGAATCCGGGGTCGATGAAGCCCGCGGTGGAGTGCGTGAGCAGGCCGAGGCGGCCCAGCGAGGACTTGCCCTCGAGCCGGGCGGCGATGTCGTCGGGCAATGTCACCGACTCGAAGGTGGAGCCGAGGACGAACTCCCCCGGGTGCAGCACGAACGGCTCGTCGCCCTCGACCTCCACGAGCCGCGTGAGGTCCGGCTGCTCGGCTGAGGGGTCGATCACGGGGTACTTGTGGTTGTCGAAGAGGCGGAAGAACCGGTCGAGCCGGACGTCGATGCTGGACGGCTGGAGCATCGTCGCGTCATAGGGGTCGAGGACGACCCGGCCCGACTCGAGCTCGGCGGTGATGTCACGGTCGGAGAGAAGCACGTGCCCACCGTAACGGTCACCCGCGCCCACCGTTCCCACACGGGAGGCAAGGGTCTATGCTCGTGCCCGTGAGATCGCGTGGGAGCGCTCTCGCGCCCACCCAGCGCCGCGTCGGCCACCATCCCGCACAGTCGCGGGAGCACCCGGACGCGCGGCAACTCCGAGCACGCGAGAGGCACAACGCATGCGGTACGGCCACTTCGACGACGCAGCCCGCGAGTACGTCATCACGACGCCACACACCCCTTACCCCTGGATCAACTACCTGGGCTCGGAGCAGTTCTTCTCGCTCCTGTCCCACCAGGCGGGCGGGTACTCGTTCTACCGCGACGCCAAGATGCGCCGCCTGACGCGGTACCGCTACAACAACATCCCCACCGACGAGGGCGGCCGGTACTTCTACATCAACGACGGCGGCGATGTGTGGACCCCGTCGTGGATGCCGGTGAAGGCCGAGCTCGACCACTTCGAGGCACGCCACGGCCTGGGCTACTCGACCATCACCGGCGAGCGCGGCGGCCTGCGGGTCGAGTCGCTTTTCTTCGTGCCGCTCGGCGAGAACGCCGAGGTGCAGAAGGTCACGGTGACCAACACGTCCGCCGCGACGAAGAACTTCACGCTGTTCTCGTTCGTCGAGTTCTGCCTGTGGAACGCGCAGGACGACCAGACGAACTACCAGCGCAACCTGTCGATCGGCGAGGTCGAGGTCGAGCTCGACGGGCCGTCCGGCTCGGCGATCTACCACAAGACCGAGTACCGCGAGCGCCGCGACCACT
>JAEWEI010000207.1 GCA_023389545.1 Actinomycetes bacterium
GCGGTGCCGTGCAGCGCCGCGTTGCCCAGGTAGTCCTTCCACGCCGCGCGGAACGGCGTGTGGATGACGAACTCCTCGGTCGCCGGGTCGTAGGTCGCGGTGGTGCCGATGCTCGCGACGTCCGAGCCGTGGCCGGTCTCCGTCATGGCGAACGCGCCGGGGACGTCCACGCTCATCGCCGCGGGCAGCAGCCGCTGGTGGTGGTCGGCGGTGCCGAGGTGCAGGATCGCGGAGGCGAACAGCCCCCACTGCACCCCCGCCTTGATCTGCAGCGACGGGTCGGCGACGACCAGCTCCTCGAACCGGGAGAGGCTGCCGCCGTGGTCGTCGCGGCCGCCCAGCGCGGCGGGGAACGCGCGCAGCACGTCGGCCTCACGGGCCAGAGTGCGCAGCTGGTCGAGCACGCGGGCGCGGTGCTCGTCGAGGCTCAGGCCCTCGATGCGCTGGAACCGCTCGTCGCCCGCGACGGCGCGGGCCTGGCGGCGGAGCTCGGCGTACGGGCCGAGCAGGACGGCGGCGAGTCCCTCGACGTCGACCGTGGGGTCGTCGGACGGGATCGCGCGGGCCGGACGTGCGGAGCTGGCGGTCATCGGGACTCCTCAGTCGAGAACGTGTCGGACTCGGCGTGCTGCGGGGGCTGCGGGGAGGTGGCGGTGGGCGTGCGGCCGCGGTCACGGGCGACGAGCCCGACGGGGCCGGCCCAGAGCCAGGCGGAGATCTGCGCGGTGACGGCCTCGCGATCGGGGTTGCCGGGCTGGCCGCGCTGCGCGAGCCAGCGCTCGCCGGCGCCGCGCACGAACCCGACGGCGCCCGCGGCCCAGGCCACGACGAGCGCCCGTTGGGTGGCCTCGGCGTCGGTCTCGGTCTCGGCGGCGCCCCGGGCGTCGTCGTCGGGCCGGACGGCGGAGCCGGACTCGTCGGTGAGCCCGCGCAGGAACGGCGCCGCGACCAGGTGGGTCACTGAGTCGAGGAAGTGGCCGAGCGGGCCGCCGGACTCCACCGAGCCGTCGCGGGTGACGAACGCGTAGACGTGTGGGGAGGACTCGATCATCTCCAGGTAGACGGCCACCATCGCGCGCAGGCCCTCGCGGGGGGTGGGCGCCACGCGCAGCACGCCCTCGAGCGCGCCCTGGATCTGCAACACGACGGCCTCGGCGACGGCGATCTGCAGCCCGGTCTTGTCCGCGAAGTACCTGTAGACGATCGACTTGGAGGTGCCGGCGGCTGCGGCGATCTCCTCCATCGACACGTCGGGGCCCTGGTGGTGGACGGTCTTGCGGGCCACGCGGACGAACTCGGCGCGGCGGGTCTCACGGTGGTCCGCCCAGCGGGTCGAGCGGCCGTCGGGCGCGGTGTCAGGCGAGGTGTCGGGGCCGAGGATCGCTGGCGCTGGCCGCTCTCCGGGGCGCGTGGAAGGGGCGGCGGCGCCTGTCGCCTGCCGCAGCAGAGCCGGTGTGGCGCCCGTCGCCATCGACGGGGCAGGTGTGATCTGACTCACGAAACCGAAGGTATCAGGTACTGTGGGTTTCGGACACATATCACCGCCCGGGATTCACTCCCTGGGCCGCAAGTCCCAGACCAGGGCACGCTGAACACCAGACGTCTCCCGGCAAGGCTCGACGGCATCTCAGGCTCAGCGACGACGCGAGAGGAACGCCCATGGCCAGCACACCCACACCAGCCCCTGCAGGCGATCAGCAGGCCGGCGCTCCCGGCGGCGGCAGGCTCCCCCGGCGCGCCCTCGTCCTCGGCGGCAACCGGATCCCCTTCGCGCGCGCCGGCGGCCCCTACGCCCACGCCAGCAACCAGGACATGCTGACCGCCGCGCTCGACGGGCTCGTCGCCCGGTACGGCCTCCAGGGCGAGCGCATCGGCTCGGTCGCGGCCGGCGCGGTGCTCAAGCACAGCCGCGACTTCAACCTCACCCGCGAGGCGGTGCTCGGCTCCGCGCTCAGCGACGAGACCCCCGCCTACGACATGCAGCAGGCCTGCGCGACGGGCCTCGAGACGATCGTCAGCCTCAGCAACAAGATCCGGCTCGGGCAGCTCGACTCGGCCATCGCGGGCGGCGTCGACACCACGTCTGACGCGCCGATCGCGGTGAGCGACCGGCTGCGCCGCGCACTCCTCGACCTCTCGCGGGCCAAGACCCTCCCCCAGAAGCTCGCCGCGGCCGCGTCGATCCGCCCCAAGGACCTGGCGCCCGCCCCGCCGCGCATCAACGAGCCGCGCACCGGCCTGTCGATGGGCGAGCACCAGGCGATCACCACCGCCGAGTGGGGCATCACCCGCGAGGCGCAGGACGAGCTCGCGTACGCCAGCCACATGAACCTGGCCGCCGCCTACGACGCCGGGTTCTTCGACGACCTGGTCACCCCGTTCCGCGGGCTCACCCGGGACGCGAACCTGCGCGCCGACACCACGCTCGAGAAGCTCGCCAAGCTGCGCCCGACGTTCGGGCTAGGCCTGGACGCCGAGGCGACCATGACGGCGGGCAACTCCACACCCCTGTCCGACGGCGCCTCCACCGTGCTGCTCGGCTCCGACGAGTGGGCCGCCGCGCACGACCTGACCCCGCTGGCCTCGATCGTGGACGCCGAGACCGGGGCCGTGGACTTCGTGCACGGCGTGGACGGGCTGCTCATGGCGCCGGTCTTCGCGGTGCCACGGCTGCTCGCCCGCAACGGTCTGACCCTCGACGACTTCGACTACATCGAGATCCACGAGGCGTTCGCCGCGACAGTGCTCACCACCCTCGCCGCCTGGGAGGACGAGGAGTTCAGCCGCACCCGGCTGGGCCTCGACAGCGCCTTCGGCAAGGTCGAGCGCTCGCGGCTCAATGTGCACGGCTCCTCGCTCGCCGCTGGCCACCCATTCGCGGCCACCGGCGGACGCATCGTCGCGACGATCTCCAAGGAGCTCGCGCGGCGCAAGGCCGAGCAGGGCTCCGACAAGCCCGTGCGGGCCCTCGTCTCCATCTGCGCAGCAGGTGGCCTCGGACTGACAGCGATCCTGGAGGCGGCGTGAGCACCGACACCTACCTGAACCTGGTCAACTCCGGGGTCACCAAGAAGATCGCCAAGCAGCTGGGCCTGCCGCGCCCGGCCCCGCTCCGCCGGTTCCGCCCCGGGCAGCCGCTGGTCGCCGGGCCGGTGCTGGTGCTCGGCACAGGTCCGGACGCCGACGCCGTGGCGCATCTGCTCTCCGGCACGTCGCTCGACGACACCGGGCTGGAGAGCGGCTGGGACCTCGACGTGCGCCGCACCGCCGCGGCGGATGAGCGGCATGCCGCGATCGTGCTGGTGCTCACCGAGATCACCCACCCCGAGCAGCTCTCCGAGCCGATGCTCGCCGCGGCCGCCGCGCTCAAGGGCCTGGCGCCGGGCGCCCGCGTCGTCACGATCTCGCGTCCCGCGACGGCCGACATCGGCCCCGCGCTGTCCGCCGCCCGGCAGGGCGTCGACGGGGTGCTGCGGTCCCTCGCCAAGGAGCTGCGCGCCGGTGCCACCGCCAACGGCGTGGTCGTGGCCGACGATGTGCCCGTCACCGCGCCGAGCGCCCTGGGGGCCCTGCGGTTCTTCCTGTCCACGCGCTCCGCGTTCGTCGACGGCCAACTGCTGCACGTCGACTCCGACGCGGGCTCGCTGCCCGCCGACTGGGACCGCCCGCTGACCGGCCGCGTCGCCGTCGTCACCGGCGCCGCACGCGGCATCGGGGCGTCGATCGCGAATACCTTGGCACGCGACGGCGCGACGGTGGTGGCCGTGGACGTCCCCGCCGCCGGGGAGCAGCTCGCCGCGGTGGCCAACTCCGTGCGCGGCACGGCGCTGCAACTCGACGTGACCGCCGAGGACGCCGGGCAGAAGATCCTCGACCACACGCTCACCCGGCACGGCCGGCTCGACATCGTGGTGCACAACGCCGGAATCACCCGCGACAAGCTGCTCGCCAACATGACCC
>JAEWEI010000199.1 GCA_023389545.1 Actinomycetes bacterium
GGCCCTGGCGCCCGCGGGGAGGTCCGCCGCGAGCGCGCCCACGCCCACGGCGTGCACGTCGACGTCGTGGCTCGTGCCCGCCAGGTCGTCGAGCACCCGGCGGGTCAGCAGGTCCTCATGCGAGCCCGGAGCCGTGCGCTCGGACGCCACGACGACCACCGACTGGGCGGCGAGCAGTCCGCGCACGCTCTGCGCCTCGGCGCGGTGCTCGCGGTCGGCCATCACCGCGAGGGACCGGTCGGTGGGGTCGAGGTCGAAGGCCACTGTCACCACGCCGTCCTCGATGGACTGGCGCACGGCGTAGCCCGCCTCGCGGAAGACGCCGATCATCTTGCCGTTCTGCGGCAGCACGTCGGCGGTGAACCGGCGCACGCCCCGCTCGCGCGCGGCGGCGGCCAGGTGCTCGAGCAGCACCGAGCCGAGCCCGCGCCCGTGGTGCGCGTCGGCGATGTTGAAGGCGACCTCCGCCTCGTCGGGGCCCACCCGGTCGTACCGGGCCACCCCGATGATCTGCTCGTCGGCGGTGACCGCGACCAGGGCGACGCGATCATCGTGGTCGACGCGGGTGAAGCGGGCGAGGTCGCGCTCGGGCAGGCGGGTCAGGGTCGCGAAGAACCGCAGGTACGTGGAGCGCTCGGACTGCGCCACATGGAATGCCTGCAACGCGTCCGCGTCAGTGGGACGGATGGGGCGCACGTGCGTGGTGGACCCGTCACGCAGGACGACGTCCGCCTCCCAGCCCGCCGGGTAGGGCGCAGGCTGCTCCCCCGGTGCGTCGTCAGTGACCTCGGCCATCTGGCCAGGCTAGTGTGCCGCCGTCCGCGCTCCGGCCATCCGGGCCCTGCGGCGGCGAGAAGCCGCGCGCCGTGCACCGGGCGCCTGGCCGCACGCGCGACAATGACCCTGCACGGGAGCCCGTGCGCCCATTGAGCAAGCCCCGCGCGGGCCGTAAGCACCGAGGAGCCGCATCCCCCATGGCGCGCCGCACCGCGACCCCTGACGTCCCGCCCGAGGACGTCGTCGAGCGCATCGTCGACATCGACGTCGCCACCGAGATGGAGGGCTCGTTCCTCGAGTACGCGTACTCGGTCATCTACTCGCGCGCGCTGCCGGACGCCCGCGACGGCCTGAAGCCGGTGCAGCGGCGCATCCTCTTCCAGATGGCGGAGATGGGCCTGCGCCCTGACCGCGCGCACGTGAAGTCCTCGCGCGTCGTCGGCGACGTGATGGGCAAGCTGCACCCGCACGGCGACACGGCCATCTACGACGCGATGGTGCGCATGGCGCAGCCGTTCGCGCTGCGCCTGCCGCTGGTGGACGGCCACGGCAACTTCGGCTCGCTGGACGACGGGCCCGCGGCGCCCCGGTACACCGAGGCCCGCCAGGCGCCTGCCGCCGCGCAGATGACCGCGGGACTCGACGAGGACGTCGTCGACTTCGTCCCCAACTACGACAACAAGCTCACCCAGCCGGAGGTGCTGCCAGCGGCTATCCCGAATCTGCTGGTCAACGGCGCCACGGGCATCGCGGTCGGCATGGCCACGAACATGGCCCCGCACAACCTGGTCGAGGTGGTCGCGGCAGCCCGCCACCTGGTCGCGCACCCGGATGCCACGCTTGAGGACCTCATGCGCTTCGTGCCCGGCCCTGACCTGCCCACCGGGGGCAAGATCGTCGGGCTCGACGGCGTGCGCGACGCGTACCGCACGGGACGCGGCGCGTTCCGCACACGCGCCACGACGCGGATCGAGAACATCACGCCGCGCCGCAAGGGGATCGTCGTCACCGAGCTGCCCTATGGCGTGGGCCCGGAGAAGGTGATCGAGAAGATCAAGGAGGGCGTGCAGTCGAAGAAGCTCGCCGGGATCTCCAACGCCGTCGACCTCACCGACCGCACGCACGGCCTGCAGCTCGTCATCGAGATCAAGACGGGGTTCAACCCCGAGGCCGTGCTCGAGCAGCTCTACCGGTACACGCCGCTCGAGGACTCCTTCTCGATCAACAACGTCGCCCTCGTCGAGGGGCAGCCGCGCACCCTCGGGCTGCGCGAGCTGCTCAAGGTGTGGGTGGACCACCGCATCGACGTGGTGCGCCGCCGCAGCCGCCACCGGCTCGCGAAGCGCCTCGAGCGCCTGCACCTGGTCGAGGGCCTCCTCATCGCCATCGTCGACATCGACGAGGTCATCCAGGTCATCCGCACCTCCGACGACTCCGAGGCGGCCAGGGCGCGCCTGCGCACCGTCTTCGACCTGTCCGATCCGCAGGCCGAGTACATCCTCGAGCTGCGCCTGCGCCGCCTGACCAAGTTCTCCCGGATCGAGCTCGAGAAGGAGCAGCAGCAGCTGGAGCTGGAGATCGCCGAGCTGCAGGGCATCCTCGCCGACGAGTCGCTGCTGCGCCTGGTGGTGTCCGACGAGATGGCGGACGTGGCCGCGACCTACGGCACCCCCCGGCGCACGATCCTGCTCGAGTCGGCCGGCGGCGCCAAGGTCACCGGCGCCGCGGCGGCGGCGAAGTCCGCGACGCCGCTCGAGATCGAGGACACGCCCTGCTGGGCGCTGATGTCCGCCACCGGCCTGCTGGCCCGCACCGCGGGCGAGGAGCAGCCGCCGCGACCCGACGGGCGGCGCGCCAAGCACGACGTCCTGCTGGGCGCTGTCGCCACCACGGCCCGCGGCGAGATCGGGGTCGTCACCTCGCGCGGGCGCCTGGTGCGGCTGTCCGTGCTCGACCTGCCGTCGCTGCCGCCCACCGACGGCGCGCCGGCGCTCTCGGGCGGCGTGCCGCTCAGCGAGGTCGTCAGCCTCGAGCCTGGCGAGCGGGCTGTGAACGTGGCCTCCCTGGACGCCGGCGCCCCGCCCCTCGCGCTGGGCTCGGCGAGTGGCGTCGTGAAGCGAGTCGCGCCCGGGGACGTGCCCGGCAACAAGGACTCCTGGGACGTCATCTCCCTGAAGGACGGCGACGAGATCGTCGGCTGCGCCCACGCCGCCGACGGCGACGAGGTCGTCTTCGTGAGCTCGGACGCAGCGCTGCTGCACTTCCCCGCCTCATCCGTCCGCCCGCAGGGCCGCACCGCCGGCGGGATGGCCGGCATCAAGCTCGGCGCGGGCCAGCGGGCGGTGTGGTTCGGCGTGGTGCCCGCGGGCGTCGACGCGGCAGTCGTCACGATCGCCGGGTCCTCCACCGCGCTGCCCGGCACGCAGGCAGGCTCGGCGAAGACGACGCCGTTCGAGCTCTACCCCGGCAAGGGCCGCGCCACCGGAGGGGTGCGCGCCCACCGGTTCCTGCGCGGCGAGGACACGCTGATCCTCGCGTGGGCGGGCGCCGCTCCCCCGTGCGCCACCGGCTCGGCCGGACAGCCGGTCGAGCTGCCGGGGCCCGATC
>JAEWEI010000209.1 GCA_023389545.1 Actinomycetes bacterium
GCGCGCGCGGCCCACTCGACGGCGTCGATCCCGGTGCCGGTGCGGCCGCCGTGGGTCGTCACCTCGTAGCCCGAATCGGTGCGGACGTCGCCCGTCACACGGCGCGCGTCGACCGAGAGCACCAGCACCTGGCTGCCGAACCGCTGCGCGATCTCGGCGATCAGCTCCGGGCGGGCGATGGCCGCCGTGTTGACGCCCACCTTGTCCGCGCCGGCGCGGAGCAGGCGGTCCACGTCCTCGGTGGACCGGACGCCGCCGCCGACGGTCAGCGGGACGAACACCCCCTCGGCGGTGCGGCGCACCACGTCATACGTGGTCTCCCGGTTGCCCGACGACGCCGACACGTCGAGGAACGTCAGCTCGTCGGCGCCCTCGACGTCGTAGCGGCGCGCCAACTCGACCGGGTCCCCGGCATCGCGCAGGTTCTCGAAGTTGACGCCCTTGACGACGCGGCCCGCGTCCACGTCCAGGCACGGGATGACCCGCAGCGCGACACCCATCTCAGCCTCCCGTCCCGCCACCGGACGCGGGGCCCGTGGCGAGGATGTCGATCACGAACACGATGGTCTGGCCCGCGAGCTCTTCGCTCTCGGTCGCGCGCATCGGATAGCTCGGCGGCACCACGAGCATCACCTGGCTGCCGACTGGCTGCTCCACTAGCGCCGACCACGCTGGCACGCTGTCCAGCCGGAACGTCCAGGGCACGCCGTTGGTCCAACTGGTGTCGAACGGCTCGCCGGACGTCCAGGAGAAGCCCGTGTACTGCACCGTGATGGTGTCGCCCTCGGCGACCTGCTGGCCGGTGCCGCGCAGCAGCGGCTGGACGACCAGCTCGGTGGGCGGCTCAGCGGCCGACGGGGCGATCGACGGGGCGCCGTTCTCCGCCAGCGTCACCGCGGGCAGGTCCTCGCGCGGCGCCACCGGCTCACCGTCGGCGCGGGTGTTCAGCACGTCGATGACGGTGACCGTCGGGTAGTTGGCCGCGCCGCTCCCCGGCGCCGGGCTCACCTGGACGAGCCGCGCGCCGACGCGCTGGCCGCGCAGCATCTCGTAGAGGTCCTTGCCGAGGTCCTCGGCCGTCAGCACGCGCGGCGTCGGGTTCGTCGAGTAGCTCTCCGTGACGACGCTCGCGTCGGTGGCGTTCTCCAGCCAGAAGTCCACCAGCACCGGGCTGCCCTCGACCAGCTCGGGGCCGGTGCCGGGCCAGACCTCCTGGGTCAGCGTCTCGCTGACCGACAACGGCGTGCGGTAGGTCACGGTGGGCTGCTCGCCCGCCGTCCCGGTGACGACCACCTCCGGCGGGTCGTCCGGCGTGGCCACACAGCCGGTGAGCAGCAGCATCGCGGCCGCGAAGCACGCGACAACGTGACGTCGCACAGTCGTCCTTCCGTCGTGGATCCGCCCCCACTGTACGGGGCGGGCGCAGCGCGCCCCGCGGGGGTCCACGGCGGTCACATGGACTCGATGAGCCTCTCCACGCGCTCGTCGACGTTGCGGAAGGGGTCCTTGCACAGCACGGTCCGCTGCGCCTGGTCGTTGAGCTTGAGGTGCACCCAGTCGACCGTGTAGTCCCGGCGGGCCTCCTGCGCCTTGCGCACGAAGTCGCCGCGCAGCTTCGCGCGCGTGGTCTGCGGGGGCACTGCCGTCGCCTCGAAGACCTCCAGGTCGGTAGTGACCCGTTCGACGAGGCCCCGTGCCGCGAGGAGGTTGTACAGCCCCTCCGTGCGCGAGATGTCGTGGTAGGCAAGGTCGAGCCGCGCCACCCGCGGGTCCGACAGGTCCAGGCCGTGCTTGGCGCGGTAGCGCTCGATCAGCCGGTACTTGATCACCCAGTCGAGCTCACGCTCCACGAGCGCCAGGTCGCCGGTGCGCAGCGCCCACAGCCCCCGCTCCCACAGGTCGATCACCTGCTTGACCACTGGCGTCGGGCCGACCTCCCGCTCCACGAAGTCCTTGACCCGCGCCAGGTACTCCTCCTGGAGGTCGACGGCAGTGACAGTGCGCCCGTTCGCCATCACCACGGGCCGCATGCCCGTCATGTCGTGGCTGATGTCGCGGATCGCGCGGATCGGGTTCTCCAGGGCCATGTCCCGCATGGGCACGCCCGCCTCGATCATCCGCAGAATGAGGTCCGTCGAGCCCACCTTCAGCAACGTCGTCGTCTCCGACATCGACGAGTCGCCCACGATGACGTGCAGCCGCCGGTAGTGCTCGGCGTCGGCGTGCGGCTCGTCGCGCGTGTTGATGATGGGCCGCGACCTGGTCGTCGCACTCGAGACCGCCTCCCAGATGTGGTCGGCGCGTTGCGACAGGCAGTAGACGGCGCCGCGCGGCGTCGTCAGCACCTTCCCCGCGCCCGTGAGCACCTGCCGGGTGATGAGGAACGGCACGAGCACGTCGGACAGCCGCGCGAAATCGCCCTGCCGCCGCACCAGGTAGTTCTCGTGGCACCCGTAGGAGTTGCCCGCCGAGTCGGTGTTGTTCTTGAACAGGTGGATGCGGCCGGTCAGGCCTTCGTGCTCGAGGCGCTGCTGGGCGTCCTGCACCAGGCCCTCGAGGATCCGCTCGCCACCGCGGTCATGCGCGACGAGCTGCCGCACGTCGTCGCACTCGGCCGTCGCGTACTCGGGGTGCGAGCCCACGTCGAGGTACAGCCGCGAGCCGTTGCGCAGGAACACGTTCGACGACCGGCCCCACGAGACGACCTTGCGGAACAGGTAGCGCGCGACCTCGTCGGCGGAGAGCCCGCGCCCGTCATCCGACGCGCACGTGACGCCGTACTCCGTCTCCAACCCGAAGATCCGACGGTCCATCGTTCGCCCCCCTGTGGTCAGCCTGGACTGCTTGCGAGCCGACGGCTCATGCGCTCGGCGGCGCCACCGCGAGCAGGTCCTCGAGCACCGGGCCGGTCAGCCGGCGGAATGCGCGCCTCGGGCGCGTCCGGTCGAGCACCGCGACCTCGAGCTGGCTGGCCGGGATCGGATGCGGCTCGCCCTCGTTGGTCGAGCCCAGCACCTTCACCGCCACCGAGAGCACCTCGGGCAGGGACATCCCCGCACGCCACTCCTCGGCGAGCACAGTCCCCAAGCGCTCGGCCTGCCCGCCCATGACGACGTAGCCGTAGCCGTGCTCATCGGCGACCGAGCCGTCATAGGACAGCCGGTAGATCTGGTCCCCCGCCGGGGTGTCCGCCACCTCCGCGACGACGAGCTCGACCTCCAACGGCTTGGACTCGGTGGTGAACACCGTGCCGAGCGTCTGCGCGTACGCGTTCGCGAGCCCCCGGGCGTTCACGTCCTTGCGGTCGTAGGAGTACCCGCGCAGGTCCGCGTAGCGCACACCCGCCACGCGCAGGTTCTCGAACTCGTTGTACTTGCCCACCGCCGCGAAGGCGATCCGGTCATAGATCTCCGAGATCTTGTGCAGCGCGCGTGACGGGTTCTCCGTGGCGAACGCGATCCCGTCCTCGTACTGCAGCACCACGACCGAACGGCCCCGGGCGATGCCCTTGCGCGCGTAGTCCGCCCGGTCCTTCATGAGCTGCTCGGGCGAGACGTAGAACGGCATGCTCATCGGTCAGAGTCCTCCGTCTCGCGGCGGTCGCGGCGATGCTGCGCGCGACGCTCGTCCAGCACGTCCTCCACGATGCGCCCCAGCTCGTCCTGCGGCACCCGGACGTAGCCGGCCGCTGTGACGCTCGCGATCACGGGGAAGATCCGGCGGGACTCGTCGGGCCCGCCCGTCGCCGAGTCGTCGTCAGCGGCGTCCACCAGCGCGCCCACCGCGACCCGCACAGCGGCCGTGGCGTCCAGGCCGGGACGCCAGAGCTTCTTCAACGAGCCGCGCGCGAACACCGAGCCGGAGCCGACGCTGTGGTGGTCGCGCTCCTCGTACCGGCCGCCGGTGACGTCGTAGGAGAAGATCCGCCCCGCGCCGCGGTCGAGGTCGTATCCCGCGAACAACGGCACCACGGCCAGGCCCTGCATGGCCAGGCCCAGGTTGCCGCGGATCATGGTGGACAGCCGATTGGCCTTGCCGTCGAGCGAGAGCAGCGTGCCCTCGATCTTCTCGTAGTGCTCCAGCTCGAGCTGGAAGAGGCGCACGAGCTCGACGGCCAGGCCCGCGGTGCCCGCGATGCCGACGGCGGAGAACTCATCCGCGGGGAAGACCTTCTCGATCTCGCGGTGCGCGATCATCGAGCCCATCGTGGCGCGGCGGTCACCGGCCATGATCACGCCCCGGTCGAACGTCAGGGCGACGATCGTGGTGCCGTGCGGCGCGAGCGCCCCCTCGCCTGCGGGCACGTCACCCCGCCCGGGCAGCAGCGCAGGGGCGTGCCCCTGCAAGAACTCGACGAACGAGGAGGAGCCCGGCGTGGTGAACGCGTCCGGCAAGCGGCCCGGCGACGCGGCGTGGTCCGTGCCCATCGGCGCTCACTGACCGCCCTTCTGCACGAATCCGCGCACGAACTGCTCCGCGTTGGACTCCAGCACCTCGTCGATCTCCTCGAGGAGGGCGTCGACCTCGGCGTCGCGGGCCTGCGCCGCGGGCGCCGCCGTGGGGACGTCCGGTCCGTCGACCGGCTCGTCCTCGTCGCGGCGGACGCGACCGTGTTCCTGACCAGCCATCGTGACCTCCCGGTGTGCTGAACGAGTCGTGCTGCTCCCACACTAGGCCCTGGCCCGCGACCGGTCCGACTGGAGCCGTCCACCCTGCGGACAGCCACGCCGACATCACCTGTGGAATACCGGCACAGCGGGGCTCAGCGTGCGCCACGATGTGCCGCATGCCGACCTCGCAACGCCCTGACCAGCCAGGCGACCTCGTCATGGCGGTGCGCGCGGCACTTGTCGACTCGTCCGGCTGCCCGTCCTGTGGAGCGCCGCTCACTGCGAGCACGTGCGCCGCGTGCGGCTTCGAGCTGACCGGCCCCGCCGGGCGCCGCCTGTGGGAGCTCTCCCGGGAGGCCGTCGACGCGCTCGACCGTCGGACCGGGCACCTCGAGCTGATGTGGGCCGAGCAGCACCAGCGCAGCGCAGCGCAGGCCACGGTGGCGGCGGCTCGGGACACCGCGCCCGTCGTGCCGGCCGCGCCAATCGTGCATGCGCGCATCGGGCCGCCGCCTCCTGTGGCGCCGCCCGCTCCCGTGGCGCCACCTGCTCCCGGGGCGCCGCCCGCGCCGCTGTCCACGGTCCCACCCGTCCCGCGCCCGATGGCGCCGCGCCCAACGCCGCCGCCGCGCGCCCCCTTGCGCGTGCAGACGGTGCTCCAGGTGCTGGGCGCGCTCCTGCTCGCCGCCGCCTGCGTCGTCTTCCTGCTGTTCAGCTGGGGGTGGCTCAGCCTGGTGGGCCGTGCGGCGGTCATCGGGGTCGGCACTGTCGTGGTCTTCGTGGCCGCGTCGGGACTCCGGAGAGCCCGGCTCGGCTCCAGCGCCGAGGCGGTCGGCGGAATCGGCACGGTGATGCTGCTGCTCGACGCGTGGGCGGTGCACGCCACCGGACTCGTCTCGCCGAGCAGCGGCGCCGTGTACGCCGCCGCCGCATGCCTCGTCTGCGCGCTGCTGCTGGGGGCGTGGGGGCGCCTCGCGCGGATCAGGACCGGCGCCGTCACCGCAGCTGTGCTGCTCCCGGCGGCGCCCGTGCTGCTGGCGCCGCTGACGCCTGGCCACGCGAGCTGGCTGCTGCTCGGGAGCATGCTGTTGGCCTCGACCCGGTTCGCGATGCGCGGCGCCCCTGAGGGC
>JAEWEI010000287.1 GCA_023389545.1 Actinomycetes bacterium
GTGACGTCGTCGATCGGGAAGATCGCGCAGGTGGAGCCGAACTCGGGGCTCATGTTGCCGATGGTGGCGCGGTTCGCGAGCGGCACGGCGGCGACGCCATCGCCGTAGAACTCGACGAACTTGCCGACCACGCCGTGCTCGCGCAGTTGCTGCGTGATCGTCAGGACAACGTCGGTGGCGGTCACGCCGGACGGGATGGACCCCGAGAGCTTGAAGCCGACGACGCGCGGGATGAGCATCGACACGGGCTGGCCGAGCATGGCCGCCTCGGCCTCGATGCCGCCGACGCCCCAGCCCAGCACGCCCAGGCCGTTGACCATCGTGGTGTGCGAGTCGGTGCCGACGCAGGTGTCGGGGTAGGCGCGCAGCACGCCGCCGACCTCGCGGGTCATGACGGTGCGGGCCAGGTACTCGATGTTGACCTGGTGGACGATGCCGGTGCCCGGCGGGACGACCTTGAAGTCGTCGAAGGCCGTCTGGCCCCAGCGCAGGAACTGGTAGCGCTCGAAGTTGCGCTCGTACTCGAACGCGACGTTGCGCTCGAACGCGTCGCGGCGGCCGGCGACGTCGATCTGCACGGAGTGGTCGATGACCAGCTCGGCGGGCGCCAGCGGATTGATGCGGCTGGGGTCTCCCCCGAGCTCGGCGACGGCCTCGCGCATGGTGGCCAGGTCGACGATGCACGGGACGCCGGTGAAGTCCTGCATGATCACGCGGGCGGGCGTGAACTGGATCTCTGTGTCGGGCTCCGCCTGGGGGTCCCAGTCCGCGAGCGCGCGCACGTGGTCGGCGGTGATGTTGGCGCCGTCCTCGGTGCGCAGCAGGTTCTCGGCGAGCACCTTCAGGCTGTACGGCAGGCGCTCGACGCCGGGCACCGCGGCGAGCCGGTAGATCTCGTAGGAGGCGTCACCGACCTCGAGGGTGCCTTTCGACCTAAAGCTGTCGACGCTGCTCACTGGGGCTCCTTCGCTGGGCGGTCTTGCGGCGGCTGTGGCCGTTCGCGGTGGTCCTGGGGCTGCCGCCAGCCTACGTGGCGGGGTCAGCCCGGGTATCTCGACGTCAAGATACATCCTAGCGCCCCGGCGCCGGCCCAGCGACACCCCGTGGACACCCCCGTGGGCCCGGTGGCACTGCGGAACCCACGCGGCGCTTGCCGTCGCCGGCCCTGCCTCAGCGCCACCCAGGCGCCCGCGCCCTCACCGCCGCGCCAAGCGGATCAGCGCTGGGCCTCGCGCTCGGCGGCGACGGCCTCTGCGGCCTTGCGCTCCGCTTCGACGGCGCGCTCATGCGCGCGCTGGTCGTACTCCGGCGTGCCCTGCTTGTGCAGCTCGACCGTGGCCGCCCTGCTCGCCTCGGCCAGCCGTCGCGCGGCCGCGCTCTCCCCTGCACCTGTCATCGGTCCCTCTCCCCTCCCGGCCCACCACGGGCTGGCGACATCCCAGGCTATGACTCCCCCGCCGCGCGCGCGAGGGAGTGGACGGGCCCAGGCGGTGACACGATCGGATGACGGCTCCGTCACGTTCCCATCACGCCGCCACCCTGGCGCCGGTGGGCGGCCTAGGTTGCGGGCATGAGGCCTGACATGCGACGACGCGCACTGGTGACGAGCTCGATGCTGCTGGTCGCACTGCTGGCGGCATGCTCGGCGGCCCCTGACTCCGGGGGCGACGCCTCCTTGGCTGAGAGCGGCCCGGCGATCGCGGTGGCGGACGACGCGAACGGTGGCGGCGCCGAGGCGTCAGCGGATGGATCGCTGGTCCTGGGCTCCTCCACCCGCACGGAGGAGGGCGCCGGGCGCGAGGTCATCACCAAGGGCGAGGTCGCGCTGTCCGTCGACGACCCGCGAGCCGCGACCGCCGCCGTGGTCGCGCTGGTCGAGCGGGAGGGCGGGCGGGTCGACGCGCGCTCGGAGAGCGCGGGGGCCGACGGGCAGGGCGCCGTCGCCTGGCTCACGGTGCGCATCCCGTCGGACGACATGACCTCAACCCTCACAGCGCTCGAGGACATCGGCGACGTCCGCCAGGTGGACCTCACCGCCGAGGACGTGACGGGCGACGTCCAGGACCTCGACGCGCGGATCCGCGCGATGCAGCTCTCCGTGGCGCGCATGGAGGACCTCCTGTCCCGCGCCACGACGAGCTCGGACATCATCTCGGCCGAGAGCGCGCTCGCCGAGCGACAGGCCACCCTGGAGAGCATGCAGGCGCGGCGCGCGCGGATCGCCGAGGAGGTCGCCTTGTCCACGCTGACGATCCAGATCTCCACGGCGCCGCTCGTCGCGGCCGGACCGCCGTCCACCGGCGGGTTCCTGGGCGGGCTCGAGGCAGGGTGGGGCTCGCTCGTGGCCGTCCTCGGCGGACTGCTGGTGGTCCTCGGCGCGCTGCTCCCCTGGGCCATGGTGGGCGGAGTCGCGGCCGTCGCCACGATCTCCGTGGTGCGGCTCGCCCGAAGGCGTCGCCTGGGCGCGACGCCCGCCGAGGACGCCGCGGCCTCGTGACCGCGGAGCGCCGCGCGCGTCGGCGACTGCGGGAGGACGGAGCCACCCGTCCTCCCGGCAACGGCTAGCGCGTCAGGACCGCCACGGCCTCGACGTGGTGCGTCATCGGGAACAGGTCGAAGGCCCGCAGCCCGTCCAGCCGGTACCCCTGCTCGGCGAAGTACGCCACGTCGCGGGCGAGCGCCGCGGGGTCGCAGGCGACGTACACGACACGCTCGGGCCGCAGCCCGGCGATCGACTCGACGACCTTGCGACCGGCGCCCACGCGCGGGGGGTCCAGCACAACCGCGTCGGCATGCACGATGCTGCCCTCGGCGTCCTCGAGCATGACCCGGCCGACGTCGCCGGCGTGCAACTCCACGTTCGACTTGTCGTGCAGGTTGCGTCGCGCGTCGCGCAGCGCCTGCGGGTCGCCCTCGACGGCCACCACGGCGCCGGCGGGCCCGACGGCGTCGGAGATCGGCGCGGTGAACAGCCCGGCGCCCGAGTACAGATCGAGCACCGTCCAGCCGTCGACGTCACCCAGCCCGTCGAGCACTGCTTGCGCGAGCAGGGCCGGGGCCTCGCGGTGCACCTGCCAGAACCCGGAGGCCGCCACGCGGTATGTGTAGTCGCGCCCGCCGACGCGCACGTTCTCGCGGACCGAGGTCCGCGCGTTGGGGCGGGTGTCGACGCGGCCGCGGCGCAGGTCGAACGGCTCGCCGTCGACGAGCACCACTGGGGCGTCGCCGCCGGCGGGGGCGACGACCTCGATGCGGGACCCGGCCTTCCAGGTGCGCTCGAACAGCCCGAGCCCGGCGATCGCCTCATTCGCCAACGGCATCGAGTCCAGCGCGTGCACGTCATGCGACCGGAAGCCGGACATGCCGGCGCGGCCGCTCCCGTCCACCACCAGGTCGATGCGCGTGCGCCAGCCCAGGCCGCCGCGCTCGTCGTCGCCCGGCGCCGCCTCGACCTCCACCTCGCGCTCCAGGTGGGCGAGCCGCTGCAGCTGCTCGGCCAGCACCGCCGCCTTCCACGCCCGCTGGCCGGCTGGCGACACATGCGCCAGCTCGCCGCCGCCCACGCCTCCCGGGCCGGCCTCGGGCCAGGCGGACGGCACGCGATCCGGTGACGGCTCGAGGATCTCGATCGCGTCGGCCCGCCAGAACGAGGACTTCTCCCCCGTCTCCGTCAGGCGCGCGCGCACCCGCTCGCCGGGCAGCGCGTGCCGGACGAAGACGACCCGGCCCCCGCGGCCGTCCGCGTCTGCCCCGATCCGCGCCACGCAGTGGCCACCGTGGGCAACGGGGCCGATCTCGAGCTCGACCATGTCGCCGACGTCAGTAACCACGCGTCACCGTTCCTCGCACTGT
>JAEWEI010000289.1 GCA_023389545.1 Actinomycetes bacterium
GACGAGACGAAAGAGAGCTAGCCGTGGCTGTTCCGAAGCGCAAGATGTCGCGCAGCAACACCCGTGCGCGTCGGTCGCAGTGGAAGACCACTGCCACGACGCTCATGACCTGCCCCCAGTGCAAGGCTGACAAGCAGCCGCACATCGCCTGCCCGTCGTGCGGTGCGTACAACAACCGTCGCTACGCCGAGGCGGTCCGCACCGAGCACGAGGCACGCTGACGGTCTTTCGACCGTTGAGAAGCATCATGCTGCGCACGCGCCGTCCACTGACCTGGTCATGACCGACGCGGCCACACAGCTCATCGAGAAGCTCGGGGTCCATCTGGACCCCGAGCTTCTTGTGCTGGCGCTCACCCACAGGTCCTTCGCCCATGAGGCGGGGGGCATCCCGACCAACGAGCGCCTGGAGTTCCTCGGGGACACGGAGCTCGGGCTCGTCGTGACAGAGACGCTGTACCGCACGCATCCCGGGCTCTCCGAGGGGGAGCTGGCGAAGATGCGCGCTGCGACCGTCTCCCAGCGCGCCCTCGCGACAGTCGCCCGAGAGCTCGACCTCGGCGCCTACGTGCTGCTCGGCAAGGGCGAGCTGGCGACCGGGGGCAGCGACAAGGACTCGATCCTGTCCGACACCCTCGAGGCGATCTTCGGCGCCGTGTACCTTGCCCACGGGCT
Source organism: Actinomycetes bacterium (assembly GCA_023389545.1). Classification (GTDB taxonomy): domain Bacteria; phylum Actinomycetota; class Actinomycetes; order Actinomycetales; family Cellulomonadaceae; genus Cellulomonas_A. The sequence goes on from JAEWEI010000289.1 coordinate 675, forward strand.
GGAGGAGGCTCGCGGAGTCGTGCTGCGGCTGGTGGGGCCGACGCTGACCGCCGCCGCGGACCTGGGCGCCGGGCTCGACTGGAAGACCAGCCTGCAGGAGCTCGCCGCCGAGCTGGGCCTGGGCGCCCCGGTCTACGAGGTGGTCGGCGAAGGCCCCGACCATGCGCGCATCTTCACCGCGCACGCGATCGTCGGCGGGGAGCCGCGGGGGACCGGCACCGGCCCCGCGAAGAAGCTCGCCGAGCAGGAGGCCGCCGCGAACGCCTACCGCGCGCTCGACGTGGCGCCACGCTCCACAGCCCCCTCGGCCTGATTCGAGCCGGCCATGCCAGAGCTGCCTGAGGTCGAGACCGTCAGGGACGGGCTTGAGCGGCACGTGGTCGGACGCGTCGTCACCGAGGTCGAGGTGCGGCGCGACTACAGCGTGCGCCGGCACGAGGGCGGGCCGCTCGATTTCGCGGGCCGGCTCCGGGGCCGCCGCCTCGACGCCGCCGCGCGTCGGGGCAAGTTCCTCTGGCTGCTGCTGGACGCCCCCGACACGGAGTTGCCCGACGCGGCGCTGATGGCGCACCTCGGCATGAGCGGGCAGTTGCTCGTGCGCAGCACCCCGGACGACGCACGCGCCGCCGAGCCGCATCCGCACCTGCGGGTGCGGCTGTGGCTGGACGACGGCGGCGCCCTGGACTTCGTCGACCAGCGCACCTTCGGGCACCTGTCAGTGGCCGAGCTCGCGCCCACCCCCGACGGCGCGCCCGGGGGCGCCGGGTCGCCGCTGCCGCTGGCGCCCGCGCCGGTTGCCCACATCGGCCGGGACCTGCTCGACCCTGCCCTCGACCGCGACGCGCTCGTGGCCCGCATCCGCCAGCGCAAGACGGGTCTCAAACGTGCGCTGCTCGACCAGACGCTCGCGTCGGGGGTGGGCAACATCTACGCCGACGAGGGGCTGTGGCGGGCCCGGCTCCACTACGCGCGCCCGACCGACACGCTCCGACGCTCCGAGGTCGAGCGCGCCCTCGACGGCGCCACCGACGTCATGCGGGAGGCGCTCGCGCAGGGCGGCACCAGCTTCGACGCGCTGTACGTCAACGTGAACGGGGCCTCGGGGTACTTCGACCGGTCGCTGGCGGTGTACGGCCAGGAGGGCCGCGCGTGCCCGCGCTGCGGGAGCCCGGTGCGGCGCGACGCCTTCATGAACAGGTCGTCGTACACCTGCCCGGTCTGCCAGCCCCGGCCCCGCAACGGCCGCTGGTAGCGGCTCGCCCGGGCGAACCCCGTCCGATCGGTGGGTCCGGCCGGGAAGCGCGCGTGTCCCTGGATACGATGAGGTGTGCCCCCCACGAATCCCGCATCGAAGCCCGAACGCAGCGGCCCCATCACCGTGATGATCGTCGACGACCATGAGGTCGTGCGGCGTGGCATCGCGGAGGTCGTGGAGCGCGCTGAAGGCATGACAGTGATCGCCGAGGCCGGCTCGGTGGCCGACGGTGTGCGCCGCGCCGCGCTGGTCCAGCCACAGATCCTGCTGGTCGACCTGCAGCTCCCGGACGGCACCGGCATCGACCTCATCACCGCGGTCCGCAAGCTGCACCCCGAGGCGCGCGCCATCGTGCTCACGTCCTTCGATGACGACGACGCGCTCACGGCGGCGCTCGAGGCAGGCGCGTCGGCGTACCTGCTCAAGAGCGTGCGTGGCGCGGAGATCACCGAGGTGGTGCGCGCGGTCGCCGCCGGTCGGACGCTGCTCGACGAGCGGACCGTCACGCGTCGCCGCGCCGGTCACGACGACCCGACGGAGAACCTCACCCCCAGCGAGATGAAGGTGCTCGACCTCATCGGCGAGGGCCTGTCCAACCGCGAGATCGCCGAGCGGCTCGGGGTCGCGGAGAAGACCGTCAAGAACCACATCTCGTCGCTGCTCGCCAAGATGGGCCTGCAGCGCCGCACGCAGGTCGCCGCGTGGGTCTCGGCCCGCAAGCACAGCGGCTGGCGCGCCGAGACCGGCCGCTGAGGCCGCTGCCGGGAGCGGCTGGCTGGTCAGCCCAGCGGGGCTGACCAGCTCAGCAGCGTGCCCTCACCGCTCGGTGAGACCCCCAGGCTGAACGACCCGCCGTGCTGGCGCGCGCGGGCCGCCAGGTTGCCGGTGCCCGAACGGCGGTCGCGCACGGGAGGCAGGCCCGAGCCGTTGTCCTCCACCTCCACCAGCACGGAGCCGGTGGGGCCGGCGCCGCGCACCGCCACCCGCACCGTGACGCCCGAGGCGTGCGCGTGCCGGGCCGCGTTGGCCAGGCCCTCGCGCACCACAGCGACGACGTCGTCGGTGAGGTCGGCGCCGACGCGCGCGTCGAGCTGGTCGGCCTCCAGGTAGTCGCCGTCCGGAACCGTCGCGTCGTCCAACGAGACCACCAGCGACGGGGCGAAGCCCAACCCGGTGCGGGCCAGGCTGGCCTCGCGGCGCAGCCGCTCGACAAGGCCGGTGGCGGCGTCGGGGTCGCGCAGCGCGTACACGATCTGCCGGATCTGGCGCACGGACCCGTCGACGTTGTCCAGCGCCTCCTCGACGATGCTGGTCAACTCGCTCGGGTCGACGCCGCGGGCCGCGCGCCGGCGCACAGTCTCGAGCTGCATGCCGGTGGCGAAGAGCTGCTGGATCGCCAGGTCATGCAGGTCCCGGGCGATCCGCTCCCGCTCGTCGAGCAGTGCGGCGACGTCCTGCGCATGCCGGGCCTCGGCGAGCACGAACGCCAGGGCGGCTTGGGACGCGAACGACTCCGCCTTCACGAGGTCGCTGGGGTCGAACGGCGGGCTGCCGATCCGGCGCAGCAGGATCAGGACGCCGACGCCCCGCCCTGACGTCTGCAGGGGGGCGAACAGCGCCGGGCCGAATGCCCGCATCGGCACGACGCGCACGACGCGCGACCTCGACAACGACTCGACGAGCAGGCCACGGCCCTCGGTCATCACCGACCAGGAGCGGCCGTCGCGCGGCATCACCTCGCCGATCAAGCTGTCCGCGTTGTGCCCGTCGGCGAGCTCGATCATCAGCTCGCCGCCCATGCCGGGCAGCGCCAGCGCGGCAGTGTCGGCGTCGGCGACCTCGCGGGCGGTCGCCGCGATGTGGGCCAGGGCGTCCTCCTCGTCGACGCCCGAGAGCAGCATGGTGGTGATGTCCTGGCCGGCACGCAGCCAGTGCTCGCGCTGGGCCGCCTCGGTGTACAGCTGGGCGTTGGCGACGGCGACGCCCGCGGCGGCGGCCAATGCGACGACCACCGAGGCGTCGTGCTCGGTGAAGCCGCCGGGCTTGTCGGAGAGGTAGAGGTAGCCGTACACCTGCTCGCGCACGCGCACGGCGGCGCCCAGGAACGAGCCCATCGGGGGGTGCCCGGCTGGGAACCCCTCGAACGCCGGGTGCTGGGTGAGGTCGTCGAGCAGGAGCACGCCGTCGGCCGGGATGCGGCTGAGCACCCCGATCTTGTGCGGCGGGTGGCCGAGCATGGCCGCGATGGCGGCGGGGACGCCGGTCTGCACGAACGTCGTGGAGGCGCCGCGCTTGTCGAGCACGTTGATCGCGCCGTAAGGGGCGCCGGTGAGATCGGCGCACAGGTGCACGAACCGCTCGAGCACACCGGTGAGGTCGAGGTCGCTGGCCACCGACAGCACGGCGTTGAGCAGCTCGGTCAGACCGTCGCCGGTGGGGGCCTCCTCCACCGCGGCGCCACCGCTGGTCGGGCGGTCGGTCATGGTTCCTCCGGTGCCTCGTGCTCTCGTGCGAAGCCCTCACGGTAGCCCGCGTGGCAGGCCAGCAGCGCAGCGTGGCTGCCGCGTCCCGTGACCCGGCCCCCGTCGATCACCACGATCTCGTCGGCAGCGTCGAGCGGGGAGAGCCGATGTGTGACCAGCACCACTCCGCGCTCCGAGCCTTGGGAGAGCAGATCCCGCACCAGGCGGTCGGCGGTGTCGGAGTCGAGGTGCTCCGCGGGCTCGTCCACCAGGAGCAGCGGCGCCGGGGACAGGAGCGCCCGGGCCAGCAGCAGGCGTCGGCGCTCCCCACCGGAGACGCTCTGCGCGTCGGGGCCGAGCTCGGTGTGCACGCCGTCGGGCAGTGCCGCGAGCCACTGTCCCAGCCCGGCGCGCACGAGCGCGCCGACGGCCTCGTCGGGGGTGACGTCGCCGCGCGCCACCCGGAGGTTCTCCAGCACCGAGGTCTCGAAGACGTGCGCGTCTTCGGACGTGAGGACCACGCTGCGCGCGACCTCCGCATGGTCCAGGCCGTCGACGGGCGTGCCGTCGACGTCGAGGCGCCCCGCCTGAGCGGGGATCAGGCCGGCGAGCGTGAGCAGCAGCGTGGTCTTGCCGGCGCCGCTGGGGCCGACCACAGCGATCGAGTGGCCGGGACGCACATCGAGGTCCACGCCCTCGACCACTGACCGGCGGCCGGGCCAGCCGCAGGCGAGACCGCGGGCGCGCAGGGCGGCCCCCTCGCGCAGTGGGGCGGCCGGCGACGGGTCGGCGGGGGAGCGGCCTTCGACATGGGGGGCCGCGGACTCGTCAGGCGCCGCCGAGTCCAGCAGGGACATGATGCGCCGGGCGGCGGCACGTGAGCGCTGGAGCTGGATCGCCGCGGTGGGCAGCACGCTGACGGCCTCGAAGGACGCCAGCGGGGTCAGCACGATGACGGCGAGCTCCACGGGCGTGAGCGTCCCCGCCTGGACAGCGGGCACCCCGAGCAGCAGCGCGGCGAGCGTCGCGACACCGGTGGCGAGCGACCCGAGCAGGGCGCCGAGCGCGGCAGGGCG
>JAEWEI010000362.1 GCA_023389545.1 Actinomycetes bacterium
CCCGCGAGCGTGAACAGGAACGTCACGCTCCAGCGGGCATGCCGCAGGCTCAGCTGGGTTGGCTCGACGGCGCCGGTGGGCGCGGGTGCAGGCATGCGCGCAACGTATCCAGCCCCGTGACCAGCGCACACGCTGATTTCGCCCAGCGGACGCGAGGCGCGAGGCGCCCCCGCGCTCAGCGCTCCGGAACGACCTCGACCCGCCCGGCGGCGGGCTCGACGCCCGGCGCGGTCGACCGCCGTGCCAGCACCGCCCACACCGTCGCGCACACCACCAGCGTCAACGGGAAGACGGCGGCGCCCAGCAGCCCCACCCGCAGGCCCGAGCCGCCATCGCCGGGCAGCATGCCGGCCAGCGAGCCGAGCATCCCGGTGGACGTGGCGCTCAGGTCGGCCACCGCGCCGGTGAGCCACGGTCCGACGGCGCCGCCGAGGTCGCCCATGACGGCCAGCACCGCGAACATCGCGGCGCCCCCGAGCGGGAACCGGGCGGCGGCCAGGCTGAACGTGCCGGGCCACATGATGCTGACGGCGAGCCCGCACAGCGCACAGGCCGCGAGGCTCACCACGGCGTTCGGCGACAGCGTGGCGACGAGGTAGCAGACCACCGACAGCGAGCCCGCCCCAATCATCGTGGGCGCCAGGGGGATGCGCGCGCCCCACAGCCCGTAGACGATCCGCCCGATGCCCATGAGCACGGCGAACAACCCCGGCCCGGCGAGGTCGCCCCACGCCTTCGTGACCCCCAGCGACGTCTCCGCGAAGAACGAGGACCACTGCGACATGGTCAGCTCCGCGGCGCCGGCCGTCATCATCAGCACCAGCGCGCACACGAACGCGGGGGCGCCGAACAGCGAGCGCAATGACATCCGGTGTTCCTCGGGCACCGTGGCGGGCAGCGGCACCCGGAGGAACATCACGAAGTTGATCGCGGGCACCACGGCCCAGATCAGCGGCAGCACCTGCCAGGAGCCGTGGCCGGTCATCGCGAGCACCGCCGTGGTGCCGCCGACGACGGCCACCTGCCCCCAGCAGTAGAACGAGTGCAGCAGGCTCATCGCGGCGGCCTTGCCCTCCTGGGGGCTGGGCAGCGCGTCCACGACGGGGCTGATCATCACCTCGAGCAGCCCGCCGCCGATCGCGTACACGACGACGGCGACGCACAGTCCGGCGTACGGCGACGGGGCGACGCCGGGCGCCACCGACAGCAGCACCAAGCCGAGGACGGCCAGCGCGTGGGCCAGCACGAGCGGGATGCGGTAGCCGATCCGATCGGCGAACCGCACAGCCGCCAGGTCGGTGAGGAGCTGGACGCCGAAGTTCAGCAGCACCAGCCGGCCCAGCATCTCCACCGGCACGTCGTAGGACGTCTGGAAGACGATGAACAGCAGTGGCGCGAGGTTGTTGACGATCGCCTGGGTGACGAATCCCGTGTAGCAGGCGCGGCGGGTCGATGCGTAGGTCAACTGCCGTCAGCCGGCCTCGGGCACGGTGACTGCCTCGCCGTTGACCGTCGCGGTGAACTCGTAGTCAGGCAGGTCCTCGATCGGGACCACGCTGGTGGTCGGCGCCAGGTCGCGGGTGCACGGCCGGGGCGTCTCGCCCGGATCGTGGGCGGCGGTGATCTGCAGCGCCGTCCGACGCTCGTCCCAGGTGGCGGCGACCGGGAGGAGCGGGCAAGTCGAGCTGCCGAACGTGGTGACGAGCAGTTTGCCGGGCTCGGCGGCCCGCAGCACCAGGGTGTCGGCGGAGTCGTCCTGCGCCCAGGACTCGGCGATGGTCGTGGGCAACGGAACAGCCTCCTGCGCTGGGCTCGTGGATGCGGTGGCCGACGGCGTCGACGCGGCGCTCGTCGGGGCCGGCGACGGCCCGGCGCCTACCTCCACGGCGTCGTCGGGCGCGCACCCGGCCGCCAGCAGCGCCACCGCGAGGCTGACGGCGGCGAGCACCGCCCCGCGAACGTGTCCAGACGTCGGCGTCGTCATCACCCTCCCTCTCATCCGGCTCCGACCCATGGTGCACCCGCCCACGGCGTCCTGGGGACACGACACGGTGGGGCGGCGGCCGCGTCCGACCACCGCACCCGGCCACACGCCTCAGGCGGCCGCCGCGTTGCCCTGGTGCACCAGCGCCGAGATGCGCCGCTTCAGGTCGTTGACCTCGGGACTCGTCACGTCGCGGCCCGGGCCCAGCGGCACCGGGACGATCTCGCGGATGTGCCCGGGGACGCCATGCGAGGCGCCGCCCGCCATGACCACCACCCGGTCCGCGAGCACCACCGCCTCCTCGATGCTGTGCGTGACGAACAGCACCGTGGTGCCGGTCTCCCGGTGGATGCGGCTGAGCTCGTGCTGCATGGAGCTGCGGGTCAGGGCGTCCAGGGCCCCGAACGGCTCGTCCATGAGCATCACGGCCGGGTCGTTGGCGAGCACCCGGGCGATGGCGACGCGCTGCTGCATGCCGCCGCTGAGCTCGCCGGGGTACTTGCGGGCGAACCGGGTCAAGCCCACGGACTCCAGCAGGGCGTCGACACGCTCGGCGACGGCCTTCGACGGGTAGCGCTTCTGCCGTGGCCCGTAGCCGATGTTCTCGGCGACGGTGAGCCACGGGAACAGCCCGTAGTCCTGGAACACGACGCCGCGGTCGGGGCCGGGGCCGTCCACCGGCTCCCCGGCGATGGTCACGACCCCCTCGGTGGCGGTCTCGAAGCCAGCGAGGATGCGCAGCAGGGTGCTCTTGCCGCAGCCGCTGGCGCCCACCACGGTGATGAGCTCGCCCTCGGCGACCTCGAGGTCCACGCCGGCCATCGCGGGCACCGCGTCCTTCGGGTTGTACCGCTTGCCGAGTCCCTGGACGCTGATCGCCGCGGGGTGCTGCGGTCGTTCGGATCCGATGCGAGGCATGGGGGCTCCTAGGAGAGAGTCGGGCGGCCGCGCGTGGCGGCCCTGACGAGGAGGGCGAGGACGCGGTCGGCGATGAACCCGGCGAGGCCGATCACCACCATCCCGGCGACGATCAGGTCCGTCTTCGACATGTCGCGGGCCTGGGTGATCATCGAGCCGAGCCCCACGCTGATGCCGACGGTCTCCCCGACGACGAGGATCACCCAGCACAGCCCGAGGGCGATCCGCAGGCCGCCGACGATGCTGTGCATGGCCGAGGGCAGCACCACCTTGTAGAGCACCTGGGCGGGTTTGGTGCCGAGCATCGCGGCGGCCTCGAGGAGCCGCACCGGCACCCGCTGCACGCCAGCGATCGTGTTGAGCAGGATCGGGAAGAACGCCGCGAGGAACACCAGGAAGATCGTGGACCGGTCACCGAAGCCGATGATCAGCAGGGTCAGCGGCGCCCAGGCCGTGACCGGGACCGGGCGCACCAGGTTGACCACGGGGTCGAGCATGCGGTTCACCACAGTGAACCGGCCCATCAGGACGCCGAGCGGGATGGCGCACGCCGCAGCGATGCCGAAACCGCTGAGCACCCGCCCGGTGCTGGCCCACAGGTGCTCCCACAGGCTGCCGCTGAAGGCGTCCTTCTCGGAGCCTGCGGCGATGTCCACCAGGCGTGTGAGCACTTCGCCGGGGGTGGGCACGAACGCCATCTGGATGCCGAAGGGCAGTGTCCACGCGCTCCGCACGCCCAGGTGCCACAGCGCGAGCACCGCCACGGGGACGGGCAGCGCCAGGGCGACGGCGCGCAGGCCGGCCCTCCATTCGTGAGAGCTGCGGAGCCGTGCGCGGCTCGGGGAGAGCGCGGCGCGGATCCGGCCGGGCCGCATGGCGCCGGCGTCGGGCACGGGGGTCAAGGTCGAGGTGGTCATCGGACCTCCTTGCGGGGTGGGAGGCGCCTGGCCCGGCGCGGGCCGGGCC
>JAEWEI010000068.1 GCA_023389545.1 Actinomycetes bacterium
GTGCCCCCAAGCGCGGGGACGACACCGGGTCCGCGTCGGTGGACCTGCTGGGGGTCCTGCCGTGGCTCGCGCTGGTGTGCGCGCTGCTGTGGCAGCTGGGCGTGACGGGCATGACGTACGTGTGGACGGGCCACGCCGCCTCTGCGGCCGCCCGGTCGGTCGCGCTGCACGCCGACGACGCGACGGTGCGGCAGGCCGCGCAGGACGCGTTCCCGTCGGGGATGCGCGCCCGGCTCGACGTGGGCGTCGGCGGGCCCGACAGGTCGAACGTGAGCGTCGCGGCCCAGGTGCCGCTGATGATGCCCGGCGTGTTCAGCACCCCGTGGGATGTGCGGGTGGACCGGCAGGTGGTGAGGGAGCCATGACCCGCCTGCGGACGGGCCGGCGCGCGGCGGGCCGTGACCGCGGCAGCGCGAGCATCGAGATGGTCGGCGCGCTGCCGGTCATCGTCGTCGTCGTGCTCGTGCTGTTCCAGGTGTGCGCTGTGGTGTTCGCGACGCAGGCCGCCAACCAGGCGGTGCGTGACGGCGCCCGGGCCATGAGCCTGGGCCGGTCCGTGGAGGCCGCCGTGGACGCGTCGCTGCCAGGCGGGCTCTCCGCCCAGCGCATCAGCTACCCGGGCGACGGCGCCGTGCGCCTCGAGGTGCGCGCGCCGGGCCTGGCGTTCCTGCCCGAGGTGGTCGTCGAGCGCACGGCGGTCATGCCATGAGGACGGGGTTCAGCGAGTGGACCGGCGCCGCGCGCCGGGACGCCGCGGAGGCCGCTGACGCGCTCGCCACCGCCACCGCCTCGCGCGCGGACCTCGACGAGGGGCTTGTCGCGTCGTTCAAGCGCAAGCTGCTCGACGAGGTGGACCTGCATGAGCTGAGCCGGCTCGACACCGGCCAGCGGCGCATCCGCCTCGAGCGGGTCGTGGCGCACCTGGTGTCGACAGAGGGCGTCATCCTCACCACGCGCGAGCGCAACGCGCTGATCCGCCGGGTGGTGGACGAGTCCATCGGGCTCGGCGTGCTCGAGCCGCTGCTCGCCGACGAGACCGTCTCCGAGATCATGATCAACGGGCACGACACGATCTACGTCGAGCGCTTCGGCCAGGTCGAGCGCGCGACCCAGGTGTTCGCGTCCGAGGACCAGCTCCGGCAGACCATCGACCGCATCGTCTCGACCGTGAACCGGCGCGTGGACGAGTCCAGCCCGATGGTCGACGCCCGGCTGCCCCCCGACGAGCGGATGCCGCGCGGCGCCCGTGTGCACGTGGTGCTGCCGCCGCTCGCGCTCGACGGCCCCACCGTGACCATCCGGCTCTTCCCCAAGGCGTATGGCCTCGACGAGCTGCTCAACCGGGGGAGCCTCGACGCGGCCACCGCCGGGCTGCTCGCGGCGTGCGTGCGCGCGCGGATGAACATCATCGTCTCGGGGGGAACGTCGTCCGGAAAGACGACGATGCTCAACGCGCTGTCGGCGTTCATCCAGGGCAAGCAGCGCATCATCACCATCGAGGACGCCGCCGAGCTGTCGCTGCCCCAGGAGCACGTGGTGCGCCTGGAGACCCGCCCCGCGAACGTCGAGGGCCACGGCCAGGTGACGATCCGCGACCTGGTGCGCAACGCGCTGCGCATGCGCCCCGACCGGATCATCGTCGGCGAGGTGCGCGGCGGCGAGGCGCTGGACATGCTCCAGGCGATGAACACGGGCCATGAGGGCTCGCTCGCCACAGTGCACGCCAACACCGTGACCGACGCGCTGGTGCGGCTCGAGACCCTCGCGTCGATGAGCGACGTGGAGGTCCCGTTCCACGCCCTGCGAGACCAGGTGAACAACGCCGTTGACCTGGTGGTGCAGCTGCTGCGCGGATCGGACGGCACGCGTCGTGTGGTCGAGGTCGGGTACGTGGCGTCGCGGCACCGTGAGGACTTCGACGTGCGCCCGCTCATGCGGTGGGACCCCGAGGCCCCGAACGGGTCCGGTCCGCCCGGGCGGTTCGTCCAGCACCCGTTGCCGCAGGTGCTGCGGGACCGGCTGCGGATCGCCGGCGAGCTGCCGGCCGAGCCCGCGGGCCAGAGGGAGGGCACGCCGTGATGGTCCTGGCGCTGCTGGTGTGCGTCGTGGCCGGATGCGCGCTGCTCGTCGCGGGGATCCGCGACCTGGCCTCGGTGTCCGCGCGCCGGCGCGCGCTGGTCACGGGCGCCACCGCTGACGCCGTGCTCGGCGGCGACCGCGCGCTCGTGCGCTGGGACCGCAGGTTCCGCCGCACGGCCCCTGGCCGCTGGGTCGAGCGCCAGCTCCTGCTGGCGGGCGTCGACGACAAGCCCGCGCTGCTCGTGGCCGGCACGGCCGTGGGCGGGGGCGCGGTGGTGGCGTGGGTGCTCGCGGTGGGCCTCGCGCCGGTGCTCGGGCTGCTGGGCGTCGTCGCCGTGGTCGTGGGCATCCGCACGTACCTGAGCCGCGCCCAGGAGCGGCGCAACGAGCAGTTCGTCGCGCAGATGCCGGAGCTCGCCCGGGTGCTGTCCAACGCGACGGGGGCGGGCCTGTCAATCGCCGCGGCGATCCTCGTCGCGTCCGACGAGCTCGCCGCGCCCGCCGGCCCGGAGCTGCGGCGCGTCGCGTCGCGCATGCGCTTCGGCGACAGCCTCGACCAGGCCCTGTCCGGGCTCGAGGAGCGCCTGCCGTCCCGTGAGGTGTCCGTGCTGGTGTCGACGCTGCTGGTCAGCGCCCGATCAGGCGGCTCGCTCGTGTCGGCGCTGCGGGACATCGCTGACACGCTCGACGAGCGCAAGGAGATCCGCCGCGAGGTGCGCACGACACTCGCGCAGTCCACGTCCACCGGGTACCTGGTCATCGGCATGGGCTTCGGCCTGCTGTTCCTGCTGAACGCGATCCAGCCGGGCACCGTCGAGGCCATGACCGCGTCCTGGCTCGGCCGGGCGGGGCTCGTGGCGGGCGGGACGCTGTTCGTCAGCGGCTTCGTGCTGATCCGCCGGATGACGAGGTTCCACGGATGAGCCCCCTGATGGTGATGGGCATCGCGCTGCTCGGGGCGCTGAGCGTGGTGCTGCTGATGGTGGGCTACCGCCAGATGCGCACCGACGCGCTGGCGACCCTGGCCGTCGAGGACCTGCCCCTGCTGCGCGGCCAGCAGCGGCGGCGCGCCGAGGGCG
>JAEWEI010000151.1 GCA_023389545.1 Actinomycetes bacterium
GGGCGGTGGGGCCGACAGGTACAAGTCGCGCGTCGGGCTGCCGCTCGCGACGTACTTCTCCGGGCCGAAGATCCGCTGGATCCTCGACAACGTGGAGGGCGCCCGCGAGAAGGCCGAGCGCGGGGAGCTGGCGTTCGGCAACACCGACTCGTGGGTGGTGTGGAACATGACCGGCGGCGTCGAGGGCGGGGTGCACGTCACCGACGTGACGAACGCGTCCCGGACGATGCTGATGAACCTCGACACCCTCACGTGGAACGAGGAGATCGCCGCGGAGATGGGCATCCCGATGTCCATGCTCCCCGAGATCCGCTCCTCCTCCGAGGTGTACGGCCAGGGCCGCTTGGGCGGCCTGGTGCCGAAGGTGCCGATCGCGGGGATCCTCGGCGACCAGCAGGCCGCGACGTTCGGGCAGGCGTGCTTCGACGTGGGCACCGCGAAGAACACCTACGGCACCGGCAACTTCGTGCTGCTCAACACCGGTGAGGAGCTGGTGCCCTCCGAGAACGGCCTGCTCACCACCGTCGCGTACAAGATCGGCGAGAAGCCGGTCATCTACGCGCTGGAGGGGTCCATCGCGGTGACGGGCTCCCTGGTGCAGTGGCTCCGGGACAACCTGGGCCTCATCAAGTCGGCGCCGGAGATCGAGAAGCTCGCCGCGAGCGTGCCCGACAACGGCGGGGCGTACTTCGTGCCGGCGTTCTCGGGGCTGTTCGCGCCGTACTGGCGCTCGGAGGCGCGTGGGGCGCTCGTCGGGCTGACCCGGTACGTCACCAAGGCGCACATCGCCCGGGCGGCCCTCGAGGCGACCGCCTTCCAGACCCGCGAGGTCGTCGACGCGATGAACGCCGACTCCGGGGTCGCGCTCACCGAGCTGAAGGTGGACGGCGGGATGGTCGGCAACGACCTGCTGATGCAGTTCCAGGCCGATGTGCTCGACGTGCCGGTGATCCGCCCGAAGGTCGCCGAGACCACTGCGCTGGGCGCCGCCTACGCGGCGGGTATCGCGGTCGGCTTCTGGTCGGGCGAGCAGGACGTCATCGACAACTGGGCCGAGGACAAGCGGTGGGAGCCGTCGATGGAGGCGGCGGAGCGGGAACGGCAGTACCGGCTGTGGAAGAAGGCGGTGACGAAGACCTTCGACTGGGTGGACGACGACGTCCTGTGAGCCGACGACCTGGGCCGGAGGGCCGCGACCCCCTACCCTGACGGCATGGCCGCCACCGTCACGCTCAGCGATGTCGCACGGGAGGCGGGCGTCTCGCTCGCCACCGCGTCCCGTGCGATCAACGGCAGCGCTAACCGCACCGTCCGCGAGGACCTGCGCGAGCGGGTCCTCGCGGCCGCGGCACGGCTGCGCTACTCCCCCGACGCCAACGCGCAGGCGATGGCGCGCGGGCGCACCACGTCGCTGGGCCTCGTGGTCCACGACATCGCGGACCCGTACTTCTCCTCCATCGCCGCGGGCGTCAGCGCCGCGGCCGACCGCTCCGGCCTGGCGGTCACGCTCGCCAGCACCCGGCACGACCAGACGCGTGAGCGCGGCCTGATCGAGGTCCTGCAACGCCAGCGCGCGCGGGCGATCATCATCGCGGGCGGGCGCACCGACGACGACGCGCTGAACGCCGAGCTGCGCCGCGCGCTGGCGGATTACCGGGCGGGCGGCGGCTCCGCCGCGCTGGTGGGGCAGCCGGTGCTGGGTGTCGACACAGTGGTCATCGACAACGCGGACGGCGCGGCGGCCCTCGCCCGGGCGCTGCACGGCCTGGGCTATCGGGAGTTCGCGGTGCTGGCGGGCCCGGCCGGCCACCTGACGGCCCGGGAGCGCCTCGACGGCTTCCGCGCCGGGCTGGCCGAGCTGGGCGTGGCACTCGACCCCGCGAATGTCATCGGCTGCGCGTTCACCCGCGACGGCGGCTACGACGGCATGCAGGAGCTGCTGCGCCGGCGCGGCTCCGTGGAGCTGGTGTTCGCGGTGAACGACGTGATGGCGGTCGGCGCGATGGCCGCCGCCCGGGACGCCGGCGTCGACGTGCCGGGCGAGCTGGCCGTCGCCGGCTTCGACGACATCGTGACGCTGCGCGACGTCACACCCCCGCTGACGACCGTCCGGGTCCCGCTGGTCGAGGTGGGCGTCGCCGCCACCGAGCTGGCGCTGGCGCCGCCGTCGGATGAGCCGCGGCTGGTGCACGTGGAGGCCACCGTGGTGCTGCGCGCCTCGACGCCGCCCCGGACGGCGCCGACTCAGACAGCGCAGCCCCGCACGCCAGACGGCCACGGCGCCGGCTCAGCATCCTGACAGTGCTGGCCGGCACCGTGGCCGGGGGCGTGTGAGCGTGCGACCCGCTACTTCTGGGTCGCTGTCGTCACCTCGGCGGTGAACTTCGCTGCCGCCTCCTCGGGGGTGAGCTGCCCGAAGAGGACCTCGCCGTTGATCCGCTTGATCAGCGGCACGACCTCGCCGGCCCCGACGGGCGGCACGGCCACGCCGTCCACGATGTCCTCACGCAGGCCCTCGAGGAACTCGGCGGACTGCTTGTCCGCGTCCGCGAAGCTGGGCTGCACGGCCTTGCGCACCTCGAGATTCGCGGGGAGCCCACGGTCGGAGAGCAGGAGCTGCCCCGCCTCGGTGCTGTTGACCAGGAAGTCGATGAACAGCGCGGCCTCCTCCGGGTGCTTCGAGGTCTTCGCCACCGAGTAGTACATGGCCGGCTTGAAGTACATGCCGGTGCGCTTGCCCTCGGACTCGCCGGGGAAGCGCAGGATCTCGAGCTGCCGGCCCGACGCCTTGGAGATCGCGCCGAGCTGGTTGGTCCACCACACGCCCATGGCGCCGGTGTTGGTGCCGAGCAGCGAGCCCTCCGGCCCGGCGCCGTCGATCTCGACGGACCGCGACGCCTCGGGCTGGCCGCCGGACTCCTGCAGCGCGAGCGAGATCTTCCACCAGTCGGCCATCAGGCTGTCCTTGTAGCCGAGCGTGCCGTCCTCCTTGTAGAGCGACTGGCCGTGCTGGCGGGCGTAGATCGAGAAGCCGGGCTCGTTGAAGCCGAAGTCCTGCGTGCCGTACACGGTGCCGCCGCTGGCCTGCGAGATCTTGGTGGCGATCTCCACGTAGTCGTCCCAGGTCCAGGTCGTGTCGTCGGGCATCTCCACGCCCGCGTCGGCGAAGGCCTG
>JAEWEI010000164.1 GCA_023389545.1 Actinomycetes bacterium
GTCCTGCACCGCGGCGACCTTGTTCGCCTCGGCGATGCGGGTCCGCTTGAACGCGTCCGCCTCGGTGGCCGCGTTCGCCGCGTCACGGTCGGCGTTGGCCTGCTGAACGGCGGCGTACGCGGCGGCCTCGGCCGGCTTGCGGACGTCGATGTCGAGCTGCTCCTCGGTGACCTTCGCCTGCTCGGCGAGAGCCTCGCGCTGCTCGGCAGCGACCAGACGGTCCTGCTCGGCGCGTGCGAGCTGCCCGGCGGCCTCCGCGTTGGCGTTGGCACGGTCGGTCTCCGCCTTGATGCCCGCCTGCTTCAGCGCCAGGTCGCGCTGCCGCTCGGCGATCTGCTCCATCGCCTGGATCTTGGCGAACTCGGAGACCTGCTGCGCCTCGGCCTCCTTGACCTCGGCGACCTGGCGGGCGCGCGCGGCCTCGGCGCGGCCCAGGTTGGCCAGGTAGTCCGAGCCGGGCGTCGAGATGTCGGAGATGTTGAGCAGGTCGACCTGCAGGCCCTGCTCCGCGAGGTCGGTCTTCGTCGAGGCGACCACCGCGTCCTGCAGCGACTTCCGGTCCGAGATGATCTGCTCGATCGTCATGTCGCCGATGATGGCGCGGAGCGAGCCCTCCAGGGACTCCCGGATGACGTCGGTGAGGGTGGCCTGCTGGGAGAGGAAGCGCTGAGCGGCACGCCGCACGCCCTCCTCGTCGCCGCGGACCTTGAAGTTGATGGACGCCTTGATGGCGAGCTTGATGCGGTTGCGGTCGACGCCCTCGACAGTGATGCCGATCTGGCGCTGCTCGAGCGAGATCGGGAAGCCCTGCTGCAGCACCGGCCACACGAACACCCGGCCGCCGACGATGACGCGCTGGCCGCCCTCGGGGGTCGCCGCGTTCCGGCCCGCGCCACGGCCCACGATGATGAGGGCCTCGTTGGGCGGCACCCGGCGGATCCGCTTGGTGATGAGGGCGATCACCGCGAAGAACGCGATGACGAGGGCGGCGACCGCGATGACGGCCGCACCACCCGAGAAGAAGTCGTTCATGGTGATCCCCGGTGGGCCGGGGCTCCTTTCGTCGGTGCGGACGGGGTCGATGCTGCGGTGGAGCTACGGCGGGCTGCGCTCAGGCGCCCGCCGGTCAGGCCTTGGTCACGCGCACACGCGATCCGGAGACGCCGACCACCACGACGCGCTGCCCCGCGTCGAGGACCTCGTCGGCCCATGCCAGGCGGCTCTCCAGGTCGCGGACGCCCTCAAGCCGCACCTCGCCGCCGTCCGGCCCGGTGGTCGCGGTGAGCACGCCGAAGGCGCCCTCGAGCGGCGGCGGCGGGGCGTCCTCGCTGTCGGCGAGCCGGTTGATCAGCACCTGGGCGACGGCTGCGGAGATCACGGCGAAGGCCACAGCGAAGACGTAGGTCCACACCGTGGGGAGGCTGTTGGCGACGGCGATGACGCCACTGGCCCCGAACACGACGGCGCCGATGCCGACCGCGGAGCCGGACAGCCCGACGTCACCGAAGCTCAGCTCGCCGAAGACCTCGCCGAGCACGAGCGAGACGACCAGGAGCAGGAGGCCGATGCCTCCGATGATGGTGAAGAGGAGCACGAGGGGCCGCTTTCGACACTGGGGGGCGGGTGCCGTCAGTATGACGGCTCCCGCCCTGCCAGGGGCGGATCCGGACGGTCATTCGTCCGTGCGCGCGCCCTGGCAGGGCTGTGGGTGGCTGACGCCCGTCAGAGCCCGACGCCGCAGGCGACGGCCAGGCGGTCGGCTGCCGCACTGCCCTCGGTGAGCGCCGTCGTCATCTCGGCCTCCGCCAGCATGTAGGTCTCGGGCTGGAAGATCGCCAGCAGCGCGTTCGCGTCCGCCTCGTGCGCGGCGCCCAGGTCCGTCCTCGCGGCCTCCAGGAGCTGCGTCGCCGTCACGAGCGTCGCCTCGTCCGCCATCTCGCCCATCGAGGTGATGACCGCGAAAAGGCTGTTCGGGTCGTCCGCGAAGAGGATCTCGCAGCCGCGCTCCACGCCCGTCAGCCCCTCCACCGACGCCGGGAGCAGAAGGGAGCCCTCGACGACCGGCGGCGCCGCCTCCGCCGCGGCCTCGGTCTCCGCCGCGGCAGCGGCGGCCTCCTCGGCAGCCTCGAGCTCGGCGGCGGCCTCCGCGGCCTCCGCGGCAGCACTCGCCGCGGCTACCCGCTCCTCCTCGGCCTCCACCAGGGCGATCCCCGCGGTGACGAAGATGATCACCGAGACCACCGTCCCGACGAAGGCGAGCGCCGAGACGACGATGCCGCCGATGGCCAAGCCCTTGCCGGGCCGTCCACTGCGGCGAGTCCGCACCAGCGCCGCGATCGACAGGCCGAGGCCCACAGGCCAGACCAGGAACGCCAGCACCAAGCCCGCGATGGCCATGCCGTCGGTCCCGGTCGGGGCGGGAGCGCCCTGGGCCGGGTACCCGGTGGCGGCATACGGCGGCAGCTCGGCGCCGGCGATGGGCTCGGACGCGAGGGCGTCGG
>JAEWEI010000189.1 GCA_023389545.1 Actinomycetes bacterium
AGAAGAACCCGAGCTGGCGCAGGGCGGCGGCGTGGAACGTGCGCGCCTGCACGCCCGCGACCCCCAGGTCCCGCAGGCGGGTCCGCATCTCCCCCGCGGCCCGCGCCGTGAACGTCACCGCCAGCACCGACGTCGGCTTGTGCACGCCAGTGCGCACGCCGTAGGCGATGCGGTGCGTGATGGCGCGGGTCTTCCCGGTGCCCGCGCCCGCGAGCACGCACACGGGCCCCGTCAGGGCGAGGGCCACCTCGCGCTGGTCGGGATCGAGGGCTTCGAGAAGATCATCGGCAGACATCGCCACCGATTGTCTCAGCCGCCGCCGACGCTCCGGCCATGCGCCCACAGCCTCTGGCGCCAGACTCCAGGCGCCACACTCCACACGCCAGGGAAGAGAACGCGCCTCCGAGCGCGTTCACCTGCGGCAGGCCCGGCCGCACCGAGCGGGCCGTCACCCGAGAGAGCTGAGGACGCATGAGCACGCAGACCCCCGACGCCGGGACGATCACCATGTACTCGACCACCTGGTGCGGGTACTGCCGGCGGCTCAAGTCGCAGCTCGACTCCGTCGGGATCGGCTACACGGAGGTCAACATCGAGGAGCACCCCGACGCCGCGGCGTTCGTCGAGCAGGCCAACGGCGGCAACCAGACGGTCCCGACGGTGCTGTTCCCCGACGGCAGCTCCGCGACCAACCCGTCGCTGGCAGAGGTTCAGGCGCGGCTCGCCAACTGACCGCGGAGGTCACAGCGGATCGGGCAGCTCCGAGCCGTACCACTCCTCGATCAGGGCGCGGGCGATCGAGGTGCGACTCGGCAGCTGCACGGCCCCCGAGCGCACGGCGGCCCGCAACTCCAGGCGGGCGAACCACCGCGCCTCGGTGACTTCCACCCCGTCGACGGTGATGTCGGTCGACAGCGCCGTCGCCCGGAACCCGAGCATGAGCGAGGCGGGGAACGGCCACGGCTGGCTTCCCCGGTAGTCGACGGCGCCGACCACCACGCCGGTCTCCTCGCGGACCTCGCGCCGAACCGCGTGCTCGATGGACTCGCCCGGCTCGACGAACCCGGCGAGCGTCGAGAAGCGGTTCTCCGGCCACTGGGCGCCGTGGCCCAGCAGCAGCCGGTCCTGCTCGTCGACCACCGCCATGATCACGGCCGGGTCGGTGCGCGGGTAGTGCTCGGTGCCGTCGTCCACGCAGCGGCGCACCCACCCGCCGCTCTCCGACTGGGTGGGACCTCCGCAGCGCGGGCAGCGGGGATGCCGGGTGTGCCACATCTCAAGGGCGACAGCCGCCGTCGCCAGCCCGGCGTCCCGCGCCGAGAGCTCGACGCCCACATCCCGCAGCGGCGTCCACTGGTCGCCTCGGAGCAGCACAGCGGTGTCGCGGTCCGGGACCAGCCGCGCCAGGTAGGGCGTCGCGCCGTCCGGCCGCGTCTCATGCGGCGCGATGCCCGGCAGCCCGTCGGCGTCGTCGTACCCCAGGAACACCCACCCCTCAGGAAGGCGGCCTCCCGGGGCCAGCAGCGCGGCCTCGCCGGCTCCGAACAGCGTCAGCTCGGGCCGGCCGTCCGGGCCCGTCCGCGTCGCCACCGAGCCGGCGTGCACCAGCAGCACGCGGGTGGTCGGGTCGGTCAGCAACGAGGCCAGCAGGCCAGGGCGCGACCGCAGGTCCGCTGCCCTGTCAGTGCGGATCCGGGCCAGGGGGAGCTCGGCGGAATTCACCCCGTCACGGTACGCGGACCTCGCAGGAGGTTCACGACAGGTCCGCCGAGCCGCCGCATTCGCGGCAACTCGGACACGCCCACGCTCGTGCCCGCGCCCGGACGGGCGGCCGCCTAGGCTGAGCGGGTGCCACGCTCACCCCTTGCCCTCGCCGCCCTGGCGACGGTCGCCGTGCCCGGACTCGACGCCTTCGACGCCCGCAGGGCGCCCGGCTCCGGCGGCGACTACGACTCCGCGATCGTCATCGACTCGACCCAGCGCCGCTGGGTTGTGCGCGCCCCCGTCCACCCCGCCGCCGGCGCCGCGCTCGAGGCGGAGGTGGAGCTGCTCGAAGGACTCGCAGCCGAGGTGGACGCCGAGCGGCTGCCGTTCGACGTGCCGCGCACGACAGGCTTCGCGCACCTGCCCGAGGGCGGCAGGGCCGTCGTCTACCCCGAGGTCCCCGGGGCGCCGCTGCGCCTCGAGACGCTGGGCCCGGGCCCTGGGCTCGCGGCATCCCTCGGCCGGGCGATCGCCGCCCTCCACGAGCTGCCGACGTCGCTCGTGGAGAACGCGGGCCTGCCCGTCTACGACGCCGAGGCGTACCGCCGTCGCCGCCAGTCGGAGGTCGACGAGGCCGCCCGCACCGGCAAGGTGCCGCCGTCGCTGCTGCGCCGCTGGGAGGAGCGCCTCGAGGACGTCGCGCTGTGGCGGTTCCGGCCGACGATCGTGCACGGCGACCTGACCACCGAGCATGTGCTCACCTCCGCTGGAGCGGTGACGGGGATCCTCGACTGGAGCGACGCCAAGGTCGCCGACCCCGCAGACGACCTGTCCTGGCTGCTGGTGGCCGCCCCGCAGGAGGCCGTCGACGCGATCATGGAGGCCTATCAGCTGCGCCGCACCGAGCTGATCGACCCGCACCTGGCTGAGCGCGCGCTGCTCGCCGGGGAGCTGGCCCTCGCGCGGTGGCTGCTGTACGGCGTTCGCTCGGGCCAGGAGGACGTGGTGGCCGACGCGGTGCAGATGCTCGTCGAGCTCGACGAGCACACCCAGCTCACCGACGAGGCCGACGCCGTCAGCTGACGACTGCCGTCTCCGCAGTGTCCGCCGAGGACGCGGCATCGGCGGCGGCTGCCGTCCCAGCCCCGTCGCGGCGCGCGGCGGCCGCCTCGAGCAGCGCCGCGATCTCCGCCTCGTCGAGCAGCCGGGCCGGGCGCACCGTGCGGCCCGCGCCCACGTAGCAGAAGGCCGCGCTGACCCGGTCGAGCGGGGTGCCCTTCCACCGGGACCACGCGAGCCGGTAGACGGCCAGCTGCAACTCCCGTGCGGCGGCCGCGAGCGGATCGGTGGGCGGGGCGCCGGTCTTCCAGTCGACGACCACCACCGCGTCGTCCGCGTCGGGGCGATCGGGGTCGCGGAACACGGCGTCCACCCGGGACCGCAACACGTACCCGGCGACGACCGTCTCGATGTCGACCTCCACCTCGAGCGGGGTCCGTTGGGCCCACTCGGTCGCGAGAAACGCGTCGCGCAGCGCGCGCTGGTCGGCGTCCACGGCCACCGAGTCGTCGTCGGCGCCCGGCAGGTCGTCCAGGTCGACCAGGGAGGACGCACCGAACCAGCCCTCGACCCACGCGTGGAACGCGGTGCCCCGGCGCGCCTGCGGCGACGGCTCGAGCGGCACCGGCCTCCGCAGCGCGCGCGCGAACTCCTGCGGGTCGGAGGCCAGCCGCACCACAGCGGACGCGGACAGGTGCGCGGGCAGCTCGACATCGGTGGACGGCCGCTGCGAGCGCTCACGCTCACGCAGCAGCAGTTCGGCGGTGCGATCCCACCGAGTCCCCGCGTCAACTCGCAGGTCGGCTCCGCCCTCCGCAGCGGAAGGCATCGCGGTCGAGGCCATCGCGGCGCGGACCGCGTCGGCCGCGGACTCCACAGCGGCACGCCGCGACCCGGCATGGGCGCTGCCACGCGTGAACGGGTCCGCGGGCCACACGGGGGGCTCGTCGCCCGCCTCGCGCGGGTTCGCCGCCCCGGCTTCGGGCTCGGCGGCCCAGTGCGCCGCCTCCACGAGGCCCGCCTCGGCGAGCTCGGTGAGGAAGAGCGACGGCGGCCGGGGCCGCTGCGCCTCGCCCCACCAGGCGCCGGTGAGCAGCAGCGCCGATCGCGCGCGGGTGAGGGCCACGTACGCCAGGCGGCGCTCCTCGGCCACCTGGTGGTCCCCGGACGCCTGCTCGAACAGGCGCCGTCGCGACTCGAGGTCCTTCGGGTCGGCGGCGCCCGCGCACTCCAGCGCCGGCAGGTCCGCGCGGTCGCCGCGCAACGGGTAGGGCAGTGTGCCGAGGCCCGTGAGCCAGCCCGAGTCGCGCGGTCCGTCCTTGCCCTGGGTGCGGATCGCGGGCAAGCCGCCGTCGACCATCCCGGCGACGGCCACCACATCCCACTCCAAGCCCTTGGCCGCGTGGATCGTGATGAGCTGCACGGCATCGGGGTCGGGCTCGGCCACGGGCATGTCCAGGCCGCGCTCATGCGACTCCGCGGCGGCGAGCCAGGCGAGGAAGGCGCCGAGGGTGGGGCTGTCCGCGCTGTCGGAGAACCGGACCGCGACGTCCCGGAACGCGTCGAGATGCGCACGTGCCCGGCCTGCGGAGACCCCCGCCCGGGAGGCGACCTCGATGTCCAGGCCGAGCAGCCGCTCGGCCTCCCCCACGAGCTCCGGCAGCGAGAGGTAGGTGTGCGCGCGGAGCACCCGCAGGAGCTGCCCGAGCTCGACCAGCCGACCGCGCGCCGTGTCGGTGAGCGCGCGGCCCGAGGCGCTGCGCCACCCGGGCGGCGGCAGCTGGTCGAGGGCGTCGACGATGCTCCGCTCGTCCACCACGTCGCCCTCGAGCACTGCCTGGTCATCGGCCACAGGCCCGTGGCGGCGACCGAGGCCGGCGGCGAGCTCGGCGGACCACGCCGCGAGGGCGTGCAGGTCAGCGGCGCCGAGC
>JAEWEI010000249.1 GCA_023389545.1 Actinomycetes bacterium
ATCCACCACCGTGCGCTCAGGCTCCTCGATCGGTCCAGAGTCCGACGCAGGCCCGTGCCCAGTCGACTCTCAGGTCGGGGCCAGGGGCGGCTCCGCCTCGGCGGACTCTATCCCTGCCACATGGGAGGTATGTGAAAGGGCGTCAGAGCCAGCCGTTGTCCTGGGCGATGCGGATCGCGTCGACCCTGCCGCGGGCGCCGAGCTTGTCCACGATCGCGGACAGGTAGTTGCGCACAGTGCCCTCGGACAGGAACAGCCGCTGCGCGGACTCGCGCACCGAGCACCCGCTGGCCACCAGGTCGAGCAGCTCCTGCTCACGTGGCCGCAACGGGTTCGCGCCCAACCGGACCGCCGCCGCCGCCAGGTTCGCGTCGAGCACCTGCCCTCCGGCGGCGACCGTCCGCACCCCGTCGACGAGCGCCCGCGCCGAGGCTGTCTTGAGCACGAACCCCCTGGCTCCCGCGTCGAGGGCCGCCTTCACGGAGCCCGGGCGCCCGACCCCGGTGAGGATCATGACGCGCACCTGCGGCATCGCGACGGCGAGCTCGCCCGCCACGGCGATGCCGCCGCGCCCGGGCATGTCCAGATCGAGCAGCGCCACGTCGGGCTGGGTGCGCTCGGCGGCGGCCAGGACGAGGTCGCCGCGCCCCACCTCCGCGACGACGTCGAGGTCGTCCTCCATGCCCAGCAGGGCCACGAGCGCGGATCGGACAACGTGCATGTCCTCGGCGACGAGCAGGCGGATCACGCGGAGACCTCCTCGGTCAGGGCGGGGTCGTCGGTGGCGGGCATCGAGACCATGAGCGTCCAGGTGCCATCGGCGCCCGCCGTGGTCGACACCTCGCCCCCGGACGCCGCGACCCGCTCATGCAGGCCGCGCAGCCCGTTGCCGGCGGGACGGGCCACCGCGCCATGCGCCCGCCCGTCCCGCGCCATGCCGTTCGCCGCGGTGGTGGCGCTGTCCTGCGTTGCCGCTCCGTTGTCGTGCACCGCGACTCCGTCGTTCTGCACTGTCACGACCACTCGTGCGCCCACGTGCTCGGCGGTGAGGTGGCACCTGGTGGCCTGGCTGTGCTTGAGCACGTTGGTGACGCCCTCGCGCACCACCCAGGCGAGCGTGTCCCGCACGTGGTCCGGCACGGCGTGCGCGTCGACCCTCACGTGGCAGTCGATGCCCGCGTCTTCGAGGAGCTCTAGGCCGACGTCGATCTCGCTTTCGAGGGAGAGGCTCCGGTAGCCCGTGACGAGGGCGCGAAGGTCGTCCCCGCACTGCACGGCCACCGTGGCGATCTGGTCGAGCTCGTCGACGGTCTCCGCGTCGTAGCCGCGCTCGTGGTAGCGGCGCGCGAGCTCGGTCTTGAGCACGATGGCGGCGAGCCCCCGGCCCAGCAGGTCGTGCAGGTCGCGGGACATCCGCAGCCGCTCGCGCAGCACCGCGGTGCTCACGAGCTCCGCCCGGAGCTGGTTGAGCTCGATGGTGATGCCGACCGTCCAGGCCAGCGCCGCGAGCACCGCAGAGGTGAGCAGCACTTGCAACGTGCCGTAGCCGGTGACCGTCGCGGTCTGCCGGAAGACGACCAGCGACAACGCCAGGTCGAGGGCCACGATCGCCAGCACCATCGGCACCGAGCGCCGCCAGGGCAGCGCCGTGAGCGCGCAGGCCGCGAGGAGCCCAGCAGAGGCGGCCCATGACGGGCCGACGACGAGCACCGGGAGGTAGCAGACCGCGGCGAGCGCGGTGAGCGTCCACATGAGCCGGCCGGGCCTGTGCCGGGTGAGGCGCAGCGTGAGGTGGTGGACGACGAGCACCGCGAGCGGGACCGACAGCAGCCACAGCAGCACGGCGGTGGGCGCCCCGGCGTGCTCGACGGCGGTGACGGACAGTGCCGGGGCGAAGCTGAGGGCCGCTGCGACCGCGTCGAGGGCTCGGACGGCAGGCCAGCGCCGCCACAGGGCGACACGCGCACGCCAGACGGCCGACAGAGCGGGAACCATGACGACCCCCTCGTTCGTCGACGACCC
This sequence comes from Actinomycetes bacterium, assembly GCA_023389545.1. Lineage (GTDB taxonomy): Bacteria > Actinomycetota > Actinomycetes > Actinomycetales > Cellulomonadaceae > Cellulomonas_A. Next base: position 2,023 of record JAEWEI010000249.1, read on the forward strand.
GCGCGAGAGTCTAGTGACTCGGGCGCGCCGCCGACAGGACGCGCGTGGACGCATCCTGGCACGTCAGACGAAGAGCCAGAGGGGGTTTGGCTCGAGCGGCCCGGGCGGCGCCCACCCCAGCCTCGCGGGCACGTCATGCAGCCGCCCAGGACCGAGCCGTCGGTCGAGGTGCCGCAGCCCGGGAGCCAGGACGCGCGCCACCGGAACCCCCGTCTCCGGGCGGGTGGCATCGTGCACCAGGACCTCGACCTGGTGTGCGGCGAGCAGGGACACGAGTGCCCGCACGTCGGCGGCGGCGTCCCCCGACGGCGCCGCTAGGGCGGGGCACGATCGGGCGTCGGCGTGCGGCCGCAGGTACTGGTGGGTGTCGAGGCGGGCCTCCGCCCAGAACGTGCGCGCCTCGGGGGGAGCCCCTGGCGCGTCGGTGTCGGGGCCCAGCAGCAGCATCTGGTCGAGCTCGCCCAGCGCGCGCTGCGCGGCGCGGGCCTGGTCGAGGTGGGCGCCGAAGCCGAAGACGATGGCCTCGGATTGTGCGCCGACCCGTCGGCTCACCGCTGCCACCACAGGCACGCCGAGGTCGTGCGTCAGGTCCAGCAGCCACCACTCGCGGCCTGCCGCGCGCAGCCGGGCATCGGTCTGCGCGCGCAGCGCCGGGTCGAGGATTGACGGATCGACGGCGGGCCGCCGGGAGCGCGGGTACCACCACAGGCTCACCGCGTCCCGTTCCACGAGCTCGAGCAGGCCGTGCAGCACCGCCTCCGGCCACGTCGCCGCCGCGGCGCAGCCGTTGGAGTCGGGCGAGCCGATGTCGAGCGGCCCCGGGTGCCCGAACAGCAGGGTCGACGCCGGGGCCCAGCGCGCCCGGCCGGTGGTGAGCGACCGGAGCGGCGCCAGGTCCACCTCCTCATCAGGCCCGAGGCGCCGGGGCGTGGCGCCGTGCTGGTCGGCCTGCCCGTCGGCGAACAGCAGCCACTCGGCCGGGTCCAGGACGTCCTCGTCGCGGAGCGTGCCCCGGCGCAGGGGCTCGTCACCGTGCCACGAGGTCGAGTACCGCTCGATGGCCTCGCCGAGGGCCGCCGCGCGGGCCTGCGTGGCGTCGGCGCCGCGACCCAGCGCCGTCAGCGTCGTCCACCCGTCGCCCATGCGGACCCGGTGCCGCGCCCGCACCACGTGGCCGCCTGGGGCGGGCTCCGCGTCGTGCAGCTCGGACACCACGCCGGTGAGGGGGTCGACATGGGGCGCGCACCACGCGACGAACTCGGCCGCGCTCCCGGACCGGTACCCGTGCGCGGCGTCGACGGGCGCCGGGGGAAGCGCTGACGCGTCCGGTGCGGTGTGCGGCTGCTCGGGCGGGACCCCGCAGCGCGCACAGGTGGGGAACCGGGTGAGCGGGTGCCGCGTCACGGTGATCCGGCGCACGTCCACCACGGCCAGCTCCCAGGCCGGCGCCGAGCGGCCGCTGTGGTGCTCGTCGCCTGCGCGTGCTGCGTCGCCCGCGTCGCGTGCCTCGCCTGCCTCGCCCGTGTCGCCCGCGACAAGGTCGGCCAGCCGCATGGCGAGGAGGCCCCCGGCAACGTGCTCGGCCATGCTCGACCAGCCGAGGGGCGCGTCGTGGGGCGGGTCCTGGGCGGCGCCGGGCAGCAGCGAGCGGGCCAGGCACAGCGGACAGCCGTTGCCGGCGTGCAGCAACGGCCCGATCTGCACGGTGTGCTGCCCCAGCCCGACGGGCAGCACGCGGGCGCCAGCGGACAGCGCCACGTCGTAGGCGGCCCGTGCGGCGCCGCACGTGAGGTCGGACGTGAGCACGACGTGCAGTGAGGTGCTGACGGCCTGCGGGGTGAGCAGGCCCGCGGCGGAGAGGGCGGTGCGGACGCCGTCACCGGTGGAGCCTCGGGTGTCCCCGGCGATGACGAGTGCCACCGGCGGCGTGCGGGCGGCGTCGTCAGCCGCGGTGGCGCGGTCGGGCTCCTCGACGCGGATGGCGCCGCGGGTGGCGAGCCGCTGGAGTGCGGTCCACCACTCGGCTGCGGTGGCTGTCATGCCGGGCGTCACGTCGGCGAGGACATCGACCAGCGCGCGCCGCTCGCCGGCGGGGTCGAGCGTCGCGAGCAGTGCTCGCTCGGTGGCGGAGGTGACGGCCTGATGTCGTCCCTCGCTCAGCAGGCGGATCGAGCCTGGGCGCATCCACTCGTCGGGTCCCGGTGTCACGGCGGCGCCGGCGCGCACGACGACCCCGGCGCCATCCGCCAGACTCACGAGCGAGTCGAGTGTCATGCGGACAGGCGCCGGGGTCGTCGTCGCCCCGAGAGAGGTCCTCGTGGCGGGAAGGGTCACTTCGGGGCGAACTCCCCGGGGTGGAAGTGGCCGGGGACGCGGAGCGTGAACCAGTAGAACGACTCGAAGTCCTCCACGTGGGCGGCGCCGGTCGCCGGAGCGGCCGTGGGCTCGGACGTCGGGCCAGCGGCGTCGAGCATGGTGTACAGCTCGTCGAGTGTCGCTTCCGGGCTGATGAGCGTCGTCATGTCGAGCTCCCCTCTCGTGGGCGCCGGCGGCGCCTTGGGCCCCCACTGTCCATGACGCGAATGGGGCGGGCGTAGTGCGATGCGCACCGAGGAGAGGTGGGTTTCGCCCCTTGTCTCCTAGGGCAAAGACCGCCAATCCCATGCCGCGATGGCGTATGCGCACCGCGCGCGTGCGTTTCGCACTTTCTCCCAGAAGGGACTTCCGTCCCTGCTCAGGGCCGTTAAATTGACGGCATGCAGCCGATGGTCAGGGCTCGGGCGCCGGGGGACGTCCAGTTCTGACAGCGGGCGTCGCAGCACCGGAGGCCAGGGGGACTGTCAACCACGTGCAGCGGAGGTCGCCGGCAATCGGACGCGCAGGGGGAAGTCGAGGCGGGCGCTCACCAGGGCGCCCGCCTCGGCTGCGTCTGGGCTAGACCCAGCCGTTCGCCCGTGCCCTGCGGCCGGCCTCGACCGCATCCCGCCCCCCCACCTTGCGCAGCGCGGCGAGCAGGTGGCGCTGCGCCTCCGATTCCGCGAGCCCGAGCTGGGCGGCCGCGTCGGCGAGCCCGCACCCGCAGGCCATGCGGTCCAGCACGGCGGTCTCGGCCTCGTTGAGTGGGCTGTTGCGGAGCCGGTCGGCGGTGGTCTCGAGCTCGGCGCACAGCACGTGCTCCCCGGCGGCGGTGCGCCGGATCGCGTCGATCATCTGTCGGGGCGGCGAGTTCTTCAGCATCATGCTGCCGGCCTTGGCGCTGAGCACCGGCAGCACGGAGGTGGGACGCCCCAGCGTGGTGAGGAGCAACAGCCGCACCGGCGGGTCCTGCCGATGCAACGCCGCGGAGAGGCGGCCGGCGTCGGTGCGGGTGGCATCGACCAGGTCGAGGTCGAGCACGACGAGGTCTGGGCGCCAGGCGGCGGCCGCATCGACCACTCCAGCGCAGGTGTCGACCTCGCCGACGGTGTCGATGTCATCCTCGGTGTCGAGCAGCGCGGTCAGGGTCTTGCGGACCAGGCTGCTCTCATCGGCGACGACGACGCGGATCATCAGCGGTGCTCCCCCCGGTGCGGGAGAAGGGCTCCGGCACGAGTCGAGTCTCCTGAGCGGGAGGCGCATGCGGCGAGTCCGTCCCGCACCACCTGGGCATGTGAAACGCACGACAGGCCTAGCGGGGCCAGACGCCGCGCTGGTCAGCCCTCGTCCGGGCCCGAGGTCGTCGTGGGGCCCGCGGGAGGCGCGTCGTCGGCGGCCGCGGGCATCGTGACGGTGAATGTGGTCGCGCCGGGCGTCCCGTCGGCCGTGATCGTGCCGCCATGGGCCAGCACGACGGCGTGCACGATCGCGAGCCCCAGCCCCGTGGAGCCCGTCGCGCGGTTGCGCGAGGAGTCGCCCCGGGTGAACCGCTGGAACAGGCGTGAGCGCAGCGGCTCGGCGATCCCCGGCCCGTCGTCGCGCACGGTGAGGCGGACCTGCCCGGCGTCGGCGTGCACGCCCAGCACCACTGTGGTCCCAGCCGGTGTGTGCTCGCGCGCGTTGGACAGCAGGTTCGCCAGCACCTGGCGCAGCCGGTGCTCGTCCCCGCGCACCACCGGCGGGGTGGAGTCCTCCGTCTCGTCCATGTCCAGACGCCAGACGTGGTCGCGGCTCGCGGCATGGGCGTCGGCCAGCGCGTCGACGGCCAGCGCCGCCACGTCCACGTCCTGCTGCTCCAACTCGCGGCCCGCGTCCAGCCGGGCCAGCAGCAGCATGTCCTCGACGAGCGCTGTCATGCGGCGGGACTCGGACTCGACCCGGCTCATGGCGCGCAGCGCGTCCGGCGGCAGCTCGTCGGGCAGGCGGCGGACCAGCTCGGCGTAGCCGCGGATCGAGGCCAGGGGGGTGCGCAGCTCGTGGCTCGCGTCGGCGACGAACTGCCGCACCTGCGTCTCGGACTCATGCCGCGAGGCCAGCGCCGACTCGACGTGGCCGAGCATCTGGTTGAGGGCGGCGCCCACCTGGCCGACCTCGGTGGAGGGGTCCGTGTCCTCCTCGGGGACCCGCTCGGCGAGCGTGACCTCCCCGCGGGACAGCGGCAGCTCCGCGACCCGGGTCGCCGTCGCGGCCACCCGGTTGAGGGGCCGCAGCTCGCGTCCCATCAGCCACGCGCCGAGGACGCCGGCGATGAGCAGGCCGACCAGGGCCACCACGAGCTCGACGATGACGTAATTCTCGACGGTGGCACTCGCGTCGGCGGTGGAGATCCCGGTGGCGACGACGGCGCCGTCGCTCGTGGTGGTCGCGATGACCCGGTAATCGCCCAGGTCGGGGATCGACACCGAGACCGGCACGCCGTCACGCTGCACGTCGGCCAAGGCGCCGGCCTGCTCGGACGTCAGCGGCCGGAACTCCCCGGAGTCGTCGAAGTACCCGGCGACGACCACGCCGTCCTGCTCGAAGTAGTTCAACGCGCCCACGTCCTGCTGGCCGGGCAGGCGCAGCGAGGGCGGCAGGTGCTCGCTGCCGTCCGGGGGGCCGGGCTGCCGGTCGGAGCCGTCGGGCGGCATCGGCCCGCCCGGGTCGATCCGGTCCGGGGCGCTCGCGGCGCGGGCGCTGGCGGCGACGAGCCGGCTGTCGATCTGCCCCAGCAGCGAGTCCCGCAGCGCGAGCGTCGACACGACGCCCATCACGGCCGCCACCGCAGCGATCAGGACGAGCAGCACCACGACGAGGCGGCGGCGCAACGTCCAGCGGCGCCTGCGTGGGCGGGCCGTGGTCACGGCGCCTCCGTGCCCTCGGCGGGCTTGAGCACGTACCCGACGCCCCGCAGGGTGTGGATCATCGGGGCGCGCCCCGCGTCGATCTTGCGGCGCAGGTAGGAGACATACAGCTCGACGATGTTCGCCTGCCCGCCGAAGTCGTACTGCCACACCCGGTCGAGGATCTGCGCCTTCGACAGCACCCGCCGGGGGTTGCGCATGAAGTAGCGCAGCAACTCGAACTCCGTGGCCGTCAGGCGGATCTCGTCGTCACCGCGCCACACCTCGTGGCTGTCCTCGTCCATGCGCAGGTCGCCCACCGTCAACGTGGCCTCCTCGCGCTCGCTGACCGCGCCGACCCGGCGCAGCAGCGCGCGCAGCCGCGCGACGACCTCCTCGAGGCTGAACGGCTTCGTCACGTAGTCGTCGCCACCGGCCGTGGGGCCCGCGATGCGGTCCTCGACGGCGTCCTTGGCGGTGAGGAACAGCACCGGCACCAACGGATCCCGGGCGCGGATCCGCCGCAGCACGTCGAGGCCCGACATGTCGGGCAGCATGATGTCGAGCAGGATCACATCCGGGTCGAACGACTTCGCGAGCCGCAGCGCGGCGTTCCCCGTGAGGGCGTGCTCCACCTGCCAGCCCTCATAGCGCAGCGCCGTCGACAGCAGCTCGGCGAGCGTCGCCTCGTCATCCACGACAAGCGCGCGGATGGGCGCGCCATCGCGGCGGGTCAACGTGTCACGGGTCCCCGGGGTGCTCATGCACCCATGGTGCGCGCGCTCCCTGTGCCCGGTCTGATCCG
>JAEWEI010000222.1 GCA_023389545.1 Actinomycetes bacterium
AGAAGAACACGATCACCGGCAGCGCGAGGAGCGTGGACGCCGCCATCACCTGGCCCCAGTCGACCTCGCGGCTCACGCTCGCCTGCACGAACCCGCGCAGCCACACCGGCAGGGTCTTGGCGGACTCGGCGGGCAGCACCACCAGCGCGAGCGTGAACTCGTTCCAGGCCTGCAGGAACGCGTACACGCCCGAGGCGATCAGCCCGGGGGCGAGCAGCGGCAGCGTGATCCGCGTGAACGCCTGCCACCGGCTCAGGCCGTCGACCATCGCCGCCTCCTCGAGCTCGACCGGGACCCCCGCCACGAAGCCACGCAGCATCCAGATCGTGAACGGCACGACCGCCGCGGCATACAGCACCGAGATGCCGATCACCGAGTTGAGGAGCTGCGCGGAGCCCAACAGCTTGTACTGCGCGATGAACAGCCCCTCGGCGGGCAGCATCTGCACGACGAGGACGGTCAGCACGAAGCTGCGCCGGCCGGTGAACCGGTAGCGGCTGACGGCGAGCGCCGCGAGGAAGGCCAGCACGATCGCGAGCGCGACGGTCAGGCACGTGATGGCCAGGCTCATGCGCAGCGCGGGCAGGAACGTGCCGCCGTCGAGCACCGCGGAGAAGTTGTCGAGGGACGCGCGGGTCGGCCAGAACGTGGGGGCGCCCGAGGTCAGCCGCACGTTGGGCATCAGCGATGAGATGAGCATCCAGTAGACGGGGAACGCCCACAGCGCCGCGAGGAGCAGCGCGAGGGCGCTCAGCACCACCCGCCAGACCGTCCGGGGGGCCGGCCCGCGGCGCCGGGGGCGCGCCAGCCGGGGCGTGGTGGCCGGCGACGTCGTGGGGGCCGTCCGGGTGGCGGCTCCGGGAAGGGCGGTCATGGCTGCTCCTCTCGCAGCAGGGTCCGCACGTAGGGCCAGCTCAGGGTGACGGTCAGCGCCAGCACGAACATGGACACCGCTGACGCGGCGCCGAAGTCCCCGGAGCCGACGCCCACCTGGTAGATGTACGTGCCGAGCAGGTTGGTCTCGCTGGGCACTCCCCCGGCGTCCTGCAGCAGCTTGATCTGCGCGAAGACCCGCAGGTCCCAGATGAGCTGCAGCAGCAGCACCAGGGCCAGGACCGGGCGCACCATCGGCAGGATGATCCCCGTGAACCGCTGGCGCGCGTTCGCCCCGTCGATCTGCGCCGCCTCGAGGACCTCGTCCGGCACCTGGGTGAGCCCGGCGTACACCGAGAACGCCACGAAGGGCACCGACATCCACACGATCACGACGGTGGCGACGAAGAAGAACGACAGCGGTTGCTCGAGCCAGGAGTGCCCCACGAAGTCGAACCCGAGCTGGGTCAGCAGGTGGTTGATGACGCCGCGCCGGTAGTCGAAGAGCCAGCGCCACACCGTCATGGCCGCCACCACGGGCATCGCCCAGGCGAGCAGCAGCGAGACCTGCAGCACCAGCGCCACCGGGCGCGGCACCGCCTTCATCAGCAGCGCCAGGAGCACCCCGACGGCCATCGTCAGCACGGCGTTGACGACGCAGAACGCGAGCGAGCGGAGCACCACCGCCCACAGCGTGGGGTCAGTGACCAGGCGGGCGTAGTTGCCCAGGCCCACCCACTCGGCGCTGGCGCCGAACTGCTGCGCCAGTCCGAAGCGCTGCATCGACGTGACGATCTGCCAGCCCACCGGATAGGCCAAGGCGGCCAGCAGCAGGACGACGGCTGGGGCGAGCAGCAGGTAGGGCGCGCGCGGCCTGCGGCGGGCGCGGAGGGCGTCAGCCCGTGGAGGGGTGTCGAGCGTGCGGGACATGGTCATCTCCTTCGTCCGCGCAGGCCGCCCCGGGCCGGGCGGCGCAGCATCGCGCCGTCCGGCCCGGAGCGGTGCGGGTCAGCCGGCCGCGCCGTTGAGGATGGGCGTGGCGGCGGCGTCGAACGCCTTCGCGGTGGCGGCGATGTCAGCCCCGCTGGCGATCTGCCCGAAGAACTCCTCGAGCTTCTTGCTGTTCTCCAGCGCCGCCCAGCCGGGCGCCGCCGGGGTGAGCTTGGCGTTGAGCGCAGACTCGATCAGCGCCGTCGCGAACTGGTCGTCGCCCAGGGAGTCGACGTGGTCCGTGTTGCCCGGGCCCAGGCCGTTCTCGCCCAGCATCTGCTGGTACTCGTCCGAGAAGATGATGCGCATCAGGCTCTTGGCCAGCTCGGGGTTCTGCGACTTCGCGGAGATCCCGATGTTGGAGCCGCCGGCGAACACCGGCGCGGCGCCGGTCCCCTCCACATTGGGGAGGGTGAAGACGCCGAAGCGCTCGTCGTTCCACTCACGGACGTCCTTGCCGTCCTTGGTGACCAGGTCCCCGACGGACCAGTGCGCCCAGCCCGGCGCCATGACCGTCGCGGCGTCGAGCGAGTAGGAGGTGGTGGTGCCGTCCGCGGCCTCGACGGCGTCGGAGTCGTTGAGGTGGTTGTACGTGTTGGCGTCCGTCGCGTCACGCGGCGCCTTCGACGCGCTGGCCCAGATCTCCTGGAGCTGCTCGAGGCCCTTGATCGACTTCGGGTCGGACATGGTGGACGTCCACTGGCCGTCCTTCTGGACCGCAAGCTCGCCGCCGTTGGCGAAGATCCAGGAGATGCCGTTGCGCCAGTCTTGGCCGCCGATCCAGAAGCCCGAGAGGTTCGGGATGCCGTTCGGCTGCGCCGCCGTGATGGCCGCGACCGTCTCGTTGAACTCGGCGAGCGTCTTGGGCACGTCGGCGCCAGCGGCCGCCCAGAGGTCCTTGCGGTAGAAGACGTACCGCGAGCCGAAGTAGTACGGGAGGGTGAAGTTGGCGCCGTCGACGGCCCCGGCCTCCACGAAGCCGGGCACGAGCTTGTCGCCGCCGAGCTCCTCGTACATGTCGCTGATGTCCAGGAACGCGCCCACGTTGGTGAACGTGGAGGACTGCGTGTTGCCGAGCTCGACCACGTCGGGGGTGTTCGCCGCGTCGGGCAGGGCGGTGGTGAGCTTGGTGACCAGGTCGCCCCAGTCCTGCTGCTCGATGACGAGCTTCGACCCGGGGTTCTCCGCCTCGAAGGTCGTCGTCAGGTACTCGCGCAGCACGTCGGGCGTGTCGCCGCCCGCGAGCCACAGGGTGATCGAGCCGGCCTCGCTCGTGCTGTCGCCGGCGGGCTCGCCGGTGGGACCGTCGCCGCTTCCGCAGGCCGCGAGGGCGAGCGCTGCCGCCACGCCGACGGCCGCCGTCCGTAGGATCTTCACGTTGGTGTTCCTCCCAGGTGCGAGGCGATCGCCGTCTGGCGTCGCCGAGGGTGGTGCGTCCGACCTGCAAGTGGTCGGCTCGGGGTCCTCACGAGACC
>JAEWEI010000230.1 GCA_023389545.1 Actinomycetes bacterium
CCGCCCTGCTGGCCGGGGAAGACCGCCGAGTCGATCTTCTTGGCGTACTCCTGCTTGGACAGGATGAAGCCGGAGCGGGGGCCGCCGATCGTCTTGTGCACCGTGGAGGACACCACGTCGGCGTACGGCACGGGGTTGGGGTGCAGGCCCGCGGCGACCAGTCCGGCGAAGTGGGCCATGTCGACCCAGAGCTTCGCGCCGACCTCGTCGGCGATGGAGCGGAACGCCTCGAAGTCGAGCTGGCGGGGATAGGCCGACCAGCCGCCGATGATGACGTCGGGTCGGTGCTCGAGGGCCGCGGCCCGCACCGCCTCCGGGTCGATGAGGAACGTCTCGGGGTTCACGCCGTACGCGGCGACGTCGTAGAGCTTGCCCGAGAAGTTGATCTTCATGCCGTGCGTGAGGTGCCCGCCGTGGGCCAGCTCGAGGCCCAGGATCTTGTCGCCCTTGTTGATCAGGGCGTGCAGCACCGCGGCGTTGGCCGTGGCGCCGGAGTGCGGCTGGACGTTGGCGTGCTCCGCGCCGAACAGGGCCTTGGCCCGCTCGATGGCGAGGTTCTCGGCGACGTCGACCTGCTCGCAGCCGCCGTAGTACCGGCGGCCGGGGTACCCCTCGGCGTACTTGTTGGTGAGCACGGAGCCCTGCGCCTGCAGGACGGCCCGCGGCACGAAGTTCTCGCTCGCGATCATCTCGAGCGTGCCCTGCTGGCGGGCGAGCTCTCCGTCCAGCACCGCGGCGATCTCGGGGTCGACGGCGGACAGGTTCTGGTCGAGCACGGGGGTCTGGTCGACGCTCATGTCTCTCCTCGCAGTCAGCGTGCGGGTTCCCGGCATACGTCGGGCACGCACACGAATGGTGTGGTGACCGAGGGCCCAGGCGTCCGACCCGAAGTCTGCTGCTGCGTCGCTCCCCGGTGGTGTTCCACCCGTTGCGCCAGTCGCGACGTGGTCCAGCCTACCAACCCGGCGCGGCTGCCCGGCGTCGTTTCCCGCCGGGGCCACTGTGGCCACCGCGCGGGCGGTCAGCCGTGCGCGGCCCCCACCGGCGACGCCTCGCCGTCACCGAGGATCTTGCGCAGGTACGCGAACGTCAGGTCGCCGGCGGTCTGGTCGTGCTGGTGGGTGTAGCCGTGCCGCTCGTACAGCGCGAGGTTCTGCACCGAGTCGCGGCCCGTGAACACCCACACCTCGTTGATGTCCTCGGGGAGCAGCGGCAGGATCGCCAGCAGCAGCTGGGTGCCGATCCCCCGGCCCTGCACGTCGGGCGCCACGGCCAGCCGGCCGAGGGTGGCCTTGCCGTCCTCCAGCAGCACGCGGATGGACCCGACGAGCCGGTGCCCCGACCAGGCGCCGAGCGTGATCACACCATCGGCCACCAGGTCGGCGCGCAGCTCGTCGTACGTCTGCGTCAGCGGGGGGATGTTCGGGTCGCCGTAGATCTGCGCCTCGGTGACGAAGGCGGCGCGGCGCAGCGTCAGCAGCTCGCCGGCGTCGGCCAGGTCGACGGGACGGATCTCCACCTCGGGCTCGCTCATGCGACCCATCGTCCCATCACCCGGCGCCGCTCCGGGGAGGAACACGCGCCTGTGTCGGGCTGCGCGGCGGCTCCAGAGTGCTCGACTACCCTTGGCGACCGTGTCCACCCCGCTCCTCCACACCCCCGACGGAACCCACTGGGTCCTGACCCTCTCGTGCCCCGACCGCCCCGGCATCGTGCATGCGGTGGCCGGCCTGCTCGCGGAGCACGGCGGCAACATCACCGAGTCCCAGCAGTTCGGCGACCCGCTCACCGGGCTGTTCTTCATGCGAGTGCAGGTCACCGCCTCGGTGGCACGGCACACCCTGGAGAGCGCCCTGGCGGATCTGGCCGGGCGGTTCATGATGCAGTGGCGGCTCGACGTGGCCGGGCGCCCGGTGCGCACGCTCGTGATGGGATCGACGGCGGCGCACTGCCTCAACGACCTGGCCTTCCGCCAGCGCTCCGAGAACCTGCCCGTGGACCTGGTCGCCGTGGTGTCGAACCACACCGCGCTGGCCGACCTGGCGGAGTTCTACGACATCCCGTTCCACCACGTCCCCGTGACGGCGGCGACCAAGCCCGCGGCGGAGGACAGACTGCTGCAGCTCGTCGAGGAGCTGGACGTCGAGCTCGTGGTGCTGGCCCGGTACATGCAGATCCTCTCGGACGACCTGTGCCGGACCCTGTCGGGCCGGATCATCAACATCCACCACTCGTTCCTGCCGTCCTTCAAGGGCGCGCGCCCCTACGCCCAGGCCCATGACCGCGGGGTCAAGCTCATCGGCGCCACCGCGCACTACGTCACGGGCGACCTGGACGAGGGCCCGATCATCGAGCAGGACGTGGAGCGCGTTGACCACACCCGCTCGGTGGAGGACATGGTCGCGCTGGGGCAGGACGTCGAGCGGCGGACCCTCGCGCGCGCGGTGCGCTGGCACGCGGAGCACCGGGTGCTGCTGGACGGGCACCGCACCATCGTCTTCCGCTGACCCCGACCCCATCCGGTCGGGGCGGCTGGCCTGAGACGCGGGCCGGACGCGCGGGTCAGGCGGCGCGGTGGCGGCGCGCGAGCGAGTCGATGGTGACCGCGAGCGCCAGCACCAGCCCGGTGATGACGTACCGCTCCGAGGCGCCCATGTTGAGCAGCGTGAGCCCGCTGTTGATCGAGTGGATGATGAGCACGCCCCATAGCGCCGACCAGGCGGCGCCGCGCCCGCCGAACAGGCTGGTCCCGCCGATGACCGCCGCGGCGATGGCCGTGAGGTAGAGGTCGCCGCCACCGGTGCCCTGGTTGGCCGCCGACAGCCGGCCCACGGCCAGCACCCCGCCCAGGGCCGCCAGCGTCGAGCAGGCCACGAAGACCGAGAGGTACGTGCGGCGCACCGGCACCCCGGCCCTGCGCGCGGACTCCACGGAGCCGCCCACCGCGTGCACTCCGCGGCCCCATCGGGTGCGGCGCAGCAGGATGTCCACCACCGCCACGAGGCCGAGGAACAGCGCGAACGCCACACCGAGGCCTCGGTTGGTCTGCAGGTACGCGACTGTCGCGACCAGTGCGGCGCCGATCAGCGCGACGCGGGTCGTGACGGCCGCCAGCGCGGGCGCCGGCAGGCCGGCCCGCTCGCGGCGCGCCCGCTCGCCCAGCAGCGCGGCCCCGTACGCGACCACCACCGCGATGACCAGGCCGTAGGCGACGACGGGTGGCAGGAACCCCTGCTGGACGGTCCGCACGAGCCACGACTCGAAGGGCAGGTTCACCGAGCCCGTGGTCCCCAGCACCTTGAGCTGCGGCCCGGCGATCACCAGCAGCCCGGCGAGCGTGAACACGAAGCTCGGCAGCCGCAGCCGGGTCGCGAGGAGCCCGTACATCGCGCCGACGACGGCGCCGACGGCGAGGGCGGCCAGCACGGCCACGGCCACCGGCCAGCCCAGTTCCACGGACCCGACGGCCACGACCGCCGCCGACAGCCCGCACACCGAGCCCACCGATAAGTCGATGTGCCCCACGAGCAGCACCAGCACGACGCCGAGCGCGATCACCCCCGTGGACGCGGACTGCATGGTGAGGTTGACCAGGTTGTCGCTGCTGAGGAAGTGCGGGTTGAGCGACTGGAACACGGCCCAGATCACCAGCAGGGCCCCGATGATCGGCAGCGAGCCGAGCTCGCCGGTGCGCAGCCGCTGGCCGATCCCGCGTGCCACCTCGCGCGGCGACGAGGCGTCGGGCCCCGCGGAGCCGGTGTGGGCGCCGGTCTGGACGGAGACCGGCAGGCTCATCGTGAGGCCTCGCCCGCGCGGACCGCGCGGGCGCTGCGCCCGCTCGGGGTCACCCCCGTCACGGCGGCGATGAGGTCCTCGTAGCTGGTGCTCGCGGCGTCGAAGTCGCCGTTGACGCGGCCGAGCCGCAGCACCACGATCCGGTCGGCGACGGCCTGCACGTCGGCCATCGAGTGGCTGATGAGCACCACGCCGTGGCCGCGCTCACGCAGCCGCTCGATGAGGTTCAGCACCTCGGCGGTCTGGGTGATGCCGAGCGAGGCGGTGGGCTCGTCGAGCACCACCACGCGCGGGTCGCCGAGCAGCGACCTGGCGATCGCGACGGCCTGGCGCTGCCCGCCGGACAGCGCCCCCACCGGCGCGCGCACTGACGGCACCCGCGCGGCGAGCTGGTTGAGCAGCTCCCACGCGTGCTTCTCCATCGCCACCTCGTCGAGCAGCGGCCCCTGGGTGACCTCCTGGCCGAGGAAGATGTTCTCGACCACGTCGAGGTTCTCGCACAGGGCGAGGTCCTGGAACACGGCGGCGATCCCGTGGGCGCGGGCGACGGCCGGGTTGACCAGGTGCACGGGGCGCCCGTCGCGCTCGACGTGCCCGGTGTCGGGCAGCAGCGCCCCGGAGACGACGCCCGCGAGCGTCGACTTGCCGGCGCCGTTGTCCCCCACCACCGCGACGACCTCATGCGCGTGCACGTCCAGATCGATGTCCACGAGCGCGCGGACGGCGCCGTAGGACTTGCTCACGCCGCGCAGCGACAGCACTGGTGCATTCACTCGCCGGGCTCCTCGATCAGGCCTGCCTCGACACAGGCGGGACGGTAGGGATCCACGCAGATCACCTCGCTGGTGTGGACGCCGCCGTCGACGATGACGTGGCGCAGGTTCTCGGAGGTCACAGCCACAGGCGTCAGGAGCACGGCGGGGACGCCGTCGACGGTCGTGGTCGTGCGGGGGGTGGCGCCGCCCAGGATGTCGACGGCGAGGCGCGCGGCCGTGCGCGCCTCTTCGGCGATGTCCTTGTAGACGGTCATGTGCTGGTCGCCGCTCACGATGCGCTGCACCGCGCTGAGCTCGGCGTCCTGCCCTGTCACCAGGGGCATCGGGCGCAGGCCGGCGGCCTTCATCGCGGAGATCGCGCCGCTCGCGGTGCCGTCGTTCGCGGCCCACACCGCGTCGACGCGGCCCTCGAACTGGGTGAGCTGCCCCGCCACCCACTCCTGCGCCTTGTCGGGGCTCCAGTCGGGGGTGGAGTACTCCGCGAGCACCTCGACGCCGGCGCCGTCGAAGGCCGCCCGGGCGCCCGCGAGCAGCGCCGCCGAGTTCGCGTCCGTGGCGGCGCCGCCGAGGAGGAGCACGCCCGGGACCCCGTCGGCGGGGCGCTCCGCGAGCGCGGCCACGATGGACGCGCCCTGCAGGCGGCCCACGTCCTCGCTGTCGAAGGACACGTACGCGGCGACGTCGGCCGAGGGCAGCGAGCGGTCGTAGGCGATGACGGGCACGCCCCGCTGTGCCGCGGCGGCGACGATGGCCACGGCAGCCGACACGTCCACCGCGTCGAGCACGAGGACGCGGGCGCCCTGGCTGAGCGCCGACTCGGCCTGCTGCTGCTGGCGCTCGGCGTCCTGCCCGGCGTTGGCGGAGACCACCCGGCAGTCGGGGCATGCCTCGGCGACCGCCTGCTCGAAGACGGGGCGGTCCAGGTTCTCGTAGCGGGCCGCCTTGGACTCCGGCAGCAGGAAGGCAATGGTCGGCACGTCCCGCGGGGCCGCCGCCGTGCAGCCCGCCGTGACGGTCGAGGCCGCCAGCAGGGCCGCGGCGACCAGCGCGATCACCCACGCTTTGATCGGCAAGCGGATGCCTCGACGGCTCACCCCTGGCGACAGGAACAGCAACGCGAACCCGGCCGCCATCATCGCCCGGCCGAAGCCTGAAAAAGCCGTGCCGAGCCAGCCGACCGGCTGCCCCCAATATGTCCAGGTCAGACCAAAGAGGCCGACATAGCAGGACCCGGCGGCAACCAGCGTCACGCCGTATGCTGCAAGATGGCTGCCGTCGCCCCCCTCCACCGTCGAGTTGCGCCGGCCGCGCACTACGATCTCGTAGGCATCCTGCGCATAGCGGTAGAGCGTCACAACACCTGCCAGGAGCAGGAAGAAAGATGTCGCG
>JAEWEI010000231.1 GCA_023389545.1 Actinomycetes bacterium
GCGGATGCCGAAGTGCAGCGTGCGCCCGTAGGGGTTGCCCGCGAACTCCTTGGTGGAGCGCTCCGTCGGCAGGAAGGACGGCTCGCCCTTCATCGTGGTGTTGTTCGAGCCGGCGAGGTCGGCGGAGCCGCCCCACAGCTCGGGCAGCGCGGCGGCGAGCGCGGACAGCACCTCTCCGGAGGCGGCGCGCGTGGCGACGGCCTTGCCGGCGGGGAACGTCGGCAGCGCGTCGGTCCAGCCCTCGGGCAGCTTGCCCTCGACGAGCCGGTCCAGCAGGGCTGCGCGGTCCGGGTTGGCGGCCCGCCAGGCGTCGTACTTCGGCTGCCACAGCTCCTTAGCGGCCTTGGCGCGCGCGGCGACCTGGCCGCGGGTGTGCGCGATGACGGCGGGGTCGACGTCGAAGGACGTGTCGGGGTTGAAGCCGACGACCTCCTTGAGCGCGCGGACCTCGTCGGCGCCGAGCTTGGAGCCGTGCGAGCTGTGGCTGTTCTGCTTGGTGGGCGACGGCCACGCGATGATCGTGCGCAGCCCGATGAACGACGGCCGGTCGGTGACCTGCTTGGCGGCCTCGATGGCCGCGTTCAGCGCGTCAACGTTCTCCGTGTAGCCGTCGTCGCCAGCGGTCCAGTCGACGAACTGGACGTGCCAGCCGTAGGCCTCATAGCGCTTGAGGACGTCCTCGGTGAAGGCGATGTCGGTGTCGCCCTCGATGGAGATGTGGTTGTCGTCCCAGAGCACCACGAGGTTGCCGAGCTGCTGGGTGCCGGCGATCGAGGAGGCCTCGCTCGTGACGCCCTCCTGCAGGTCGCCGTCGGAGGCGATGACGTAGACGAAGTGGTCGAACGGGCTCTCGCCGGCGGGGGCGTCAGGGTCGAGCAGCCCGCGCTCGCGACGCGCCGCCATGGCGAAGCCGACGCCGGAGGCGAGGCCCTGGCCGAGCGGGCCGGTGGTGATCTCGACGCCGGTGGTGTGCTTGTACTCGGGGTGGCCGGGGGTCTTGGAGCCCCACGTGCGCAGCGCCTCGATGTCCTCGATCTCGAGGCCGTAGCCGGCGAGGTACAGCTCGAGGTACTGCGTCAGGCTGGAGTGGCCCGCGGACAGGATGAAGCGGTCACGGCCGAGCCAGCTCGGGTCCGAGGGGTCGTGCCTCATCACGTTCTGGTAGAGCAGGTACGCCGCTGGGGCAAGGCTGATCGCGGTGCCGGGGTGGCCGTTGCCGACCTTCTCCACGGCATCGGCGGCGAGGACACGCACAGTGTCCACTGCCTTCTTGTCGAGCTCGCTCCAGCCGACTGACTGGGCCTCGGGGGCCTTGGCGTTCACCGCACCTCATTCCCGCCCGGGCCTCTTGCGCCCAGGGCGTTGGATCGAACTGTCCGGCCGCCCGTCGATGGACGCCGGTCACGAGCTCTGCTCAGCCCGGGGAGGGGCGCCTTGATTGCTCGTGAGGTTCGACCCTATCTCGCTTGGGGGGTCGCGGAGTGAATGCGCCCAGATCGTGGGAAGCGCTTTCCGCCCGGTTCTCCGGCCAATGTCACACCCGTCGCGGCCCGCCCGACGCGGCGGAAGGCGTCTCCCGTCGGGCAGCGCCGTAGCATGGGCATCCGACGAAGGTCCCGCTTTGCTGAAGAACGGAAGTCCTACGCGCGTGCGCACCACGAGCCCAGCCCCCCTGGACGATGCCGGGGCGTCCGCCCGAGCAGCGGGGGACTGGCGCCCCCCTGTCCTCGAGCCCAGCGCGCCAGCGCGACCCGCTCCGGGACCGGCAGCAGCGCCGCCGCTCGCGGACGGGAGCCGCCCCCGGGGATGGAGGTCCGCGCGCCGCACGGTCGCGAACTACGTCTCACTGACCAAGCCTCGCGTCATCGAGCTGCTGCTGGTGACGACCATCCCGACGATGATCCTCGCGCAGGGCGGCTTCCCGTCGATCGGGCTGATGCTCGCGACGCTGGTGGGCGGCGGCGCTGCGGCCGGCGCCGCGAACTCCTTCAACTGCTATCTCGACCGCGACATCGACGAGGTGATGAACCGCACCAAGCGGCGCCCGCTCGTCACCGGGGAGATCACCCCGCGCGCAGCACTCGTCTTCTCCTGGACGCTCGCGGTCGTCTCGCTCGCCTGGCTCGCGCTGCTCGTCAACGTCGCCTCCGCCGCGCTGACAGCGCTGGCGGTGCTGCTGTACGTGGTCGGCTACACGATGATCCTCAAGCGCCGCACCCCGCAGAACATCGTGTGGGGCGGCGCCGCTGGCTGCATGCCCGTCCTCATCGGCTGGTCCGCCGTCACCGGTGGCGTGTCCTGGGCCGCGGTGCTGCTGTTCGGCGTGATCTTCTTCTGGACGCCGCCGCACTACTGGCCGCTGTCGATGAAGTTCCGGCGCGACTACGCCGCCGCGAACGTGCCGATGCTGCCCGTCGTGGCCGCCGACACGAAGGTCGCGCGGCAGATGATCGCCTACACCGTGGCGATGATCGCGTGCTCGCTGCTGCTCATGCCGGTGGCGGGCATGACCTGGGTCTACGGCGTGCTCGCGCTCGCGCTCGGCGCCTGGTTCCTCGCCTCGTGCGTCGGCCTGTACCGGCGGGCGCTGGACCCCGCGCGCGGCAAGCTGGGCGCGATGAAGGTCTTCCACGCCTCGATCACCTACCTCACGCTGCTGTCCGTCGCGATCGCGGTGGATGTCTTCCTGCCGCTCTGACGAGGGCAGGGCGATGTCCGAGAACGCGCTGCAGCGGACCCTGCAGGACTACCTCGCCCACCTGACCGTCGAGCGCGGGCTCTCGCCCCACACCCTCTCGGCGTACCAGCGGGACCTGCTGCGCTACCTCGACCACCTCGCCGCGCGGGGCCGCGAGCGGCCCCAGGACGTCACCGAGACGGATGTCGAGGACTTCGTCACGGCCGTGCGCACCGGCTCCGACGGTCGCAACCCGCTCTCGGCGTCGTCCACGGCGCGGAGCGTCGTCGCGGTGCGCGGCCTGCACCGCTTCTGGGCCCTCGAGGGCCTCACCGGGAACGACGCGGCGAGCGCGGTGCGGCCGCCAGCACAGCCCAAACGGCTGCCCAAGGCGATCTCCACAGCTGACGTCGAACGGCTCCTCGAGGCGGCGTCAGCAGGGGAGGGCGCGATCCCGTTGCGCGACCGCGCGCTGCTGGAGCTCGTGTACTCGACCGGGGCGCGCATCTCCGAGGCGGTGGGTCTCGCCGTCGACGACCTCGACCTGACGCCCGGGCGCGGCGCGGTGCGCCTGCTCGGCAAGGGCGACAAGGAGCGGATCGTCCCGGTGGGCTCATATGCGATCGAGGCCGTCGAGGCCTACCTCGTGCGCTCCCGCCCTGCGCTCGCCGCCGGAGGGCGGGGCGTCTCGGCGTTGTTCCTCAACACCCGGGGCGCCCGGCTGAGCCGGCAGAGCGCCTGGGCGGTGCTGCGCTCCGCCGCCGAGCGGGCGGGCCTGCCCGCCGCGGCGCACATCTCCCCACACACGCTGCGCCACTCGTTCGCGACTCATCTGCTCGCGGGGGGCGCCGACGTGCGGGTGGTGCAGGAGCTGCTCGGGCACGCCTCTGTCACGACCACGCAGGTCTACACCCTCGTGACACGCGACACACTCCGCGAGGTCTACGCGACGGCCCATCCGCGCGCGATCCGGCGCAGCGAGCCGTCGGCCGCGCCCGCAGTGGCCCCCGCGCCCTAGGAGTCCTCCGGGCGTGTCCGGGATGTCGCAGCCGAACGGCGCGCGCGCTCCGGTAGGTTGTCAGCGTGGCAACCGAGCAGATGACCGAGATGGAGCTCGACCCCGTCGGTCGACCCCTGCCGCTCTTCCCAGAGCCCGCGCCGCTGGCCTCCCACGGCCCGGCGCGCGTCATCGCGATGTGCAATCAGAAGGGTGGCGTCGGCAAGACGACCACCACCATCAACCTCGCCGCGTCGCTCGCCGAGGTCGGCCGGCGGGTGCTCATCGTCGACTTCGACCCGCAGGGCGCCGCGTCCGTGGGCCTGGGCATCAGCCCGCATGAGCTCGAGCGCACGGTCTACAACCTCATGATGGAGCGCAACGCGCCCCTCGCCGAGGTGGTGCGCAGCACTGACATCGCGAACCTCGACCTGCTGCCGGCCAACATCGACCTCTCGGCGGCTGAGGTCCAGCTCGTCTCCGAGGTGGCCCGTGAGTCCATCCTGGCCCGGGTCCTGCGCCCCGCCCTCGACGACTACGACGTGATCCTCATCGACTGCCAGCCGTCGCTCGGGCTGCTGACCGTCAACGCCCTGA
>JAEWEI010000295.1 GCA_023389545.1 Actinomycetes bacterium
ACCGGCGCCTGCGCGTACAGCGCGCGGCTGACGGCGAGCGCCACCGCGTCGCCGGCGTCCTCGGCCGCGAGCGCGGGCGTCGCCGCGGGCTCGTTGACAGCGGCCGCGAGCACCGCAGGACTGGCAGTGGCGGAGGACGCGTCCGACGGCGCGGGGCCGGGGCCCGCGGTGCAGGCCGAGACGGTGAGCCCCACGACGACCGCCACCCCGAGGCCGACTCGGCCGAGCGGGAGCATGCGGCGGGCAGGACGGACGGACACGGGGCTCCTCAGGATCGGCGGCCGGAAGCCTCACACCCTAGGCGGGCCCCGCCGCACGCGCGGAGTCGGCGGGCGGGCGTGCGACGGGCGCGGAGGGGCGCGTGCGCGTCGGACACGGCAGGATTTCCCCATGACAAACGAGGTCAGCACCGCAGGCGCCTACGTGACGTCAGGCGCCGAGTTCACCAGGGACGACCGTTACATCGCGACGCGGATCACAGCAGACGGACGGGACGGGTATCCCGTCGAGGCGGGCCGCTACCGCCTGGTGGTGTCGCGCGCCTGCCCGTGGGCCAGCCGCGCCGTGATCGTGCGGAGGCTGCTCGGCCTGGAGGACGCCCTGCCGATGGCCGTCGCCGGGCCCACCCATGACCGGCGCTCATGGACCTTCGACCTCGACCCCGGCGGCGTCGACCCGGTGCTCGGCATCCCGCGCCTGCAGGACGCCTACTTCGCCCGGTTCCCGGGCTACTCGAGGGGCATCACGGTGCCGGCGATCGTCGACGTCACCACCGGGCAGGTGGTGACCAACGACTACGCCCAGATGACCCTCGACCTGGAGACAGAGTGGGCGGCGCTGCACCGCCCCGGCGCCCCGGACCTGTACCCGGAGCATTTGCGCCCCGAGATCGACGCGGTGAACCGTGACGTCTTCCGCGACGTGAACAACGGCGTCTACCGCTGCGGGTTCGCCGGATCGCAGGAGGCGTACGACTCGGCCTACCGCCGCCTGTTCGCACGCCTGGACAGCCTGTCCGAGCGGCTCGAGCGTCAGCGGTACCTCGTCGGGGACACGATCACCGAGGCCGACGTGCGGCTGTTCACCACCTTGGTGCGGTTCGACGCGGTCTACCACGGGCACTTCAAGGCGAACCGGGACAAGCTCACTGAGATGCCGGTGCTGTGGGCGTACGCGCGCGACCTGTTCCAGACCCCCGGCTTCGGCGACACCGTCGACTTCGACCACATCAAGCGCCACTACTACGTGGTCCACGAGGACATCAACCCGACGCAGATCGTCCCGCAGGGCCCTGACCTGCGGGGTTGGCTGACGCCGCATGGCCGCGAGTCGTTGGGCGGGCGCCCGTTCGGCGACGGCGTCCCGCCCGGCCCCGTGCCCGAGCAGGACAGGGTGCCTGTCGAGCACGCCGCCGGCGCGATGGCGGGTTGAGGCCCGCCCAGGATCGGGTGGGGACGGGGGCGAGATGACGGCTGTCGCGACAGATGACGCGCCCGCCGACGCCGGGGCGCTCGTGCTGAGCCGCCTCGCGGGCCAAGTGGCGCAGCTCATCGCGCAGGAGGCCGGCGTCCGGGCCGCGGACCCCGACGCGGTGCACGACATGCGCGTGGCGACCCGACGGCTGCGCAGCGCGCTCGCCACCTTCAGCCCGGTGCTACGGCGCTCGATCACCGAC
Organism: Actinomycetes bacterium; assembly: GCA_023389545.1. GTDB lineage: Bacteria > Actinomycetota > Actinomycetes > Actinomycetales > Cellulomonadaceae > Cellulomonas_A. Next base: position 1,676 of record JAEWEI010000295.1, read on the forward strand.
CCTCTGCGTGACGACCTGCGGGCGATCGGGCGGCGGCTCGGCCAGGCGAGGGACGCCGACGTGAGCCGCGCCGGGCTGGGCGACCTGCTCGCCGAGGTCCCGGCGGGCCTGGTCATCGGGCCGGTGCGCACCCGGCTGGACGCCGATCGCGGCTCCGCGTACGAGGCGTCGCTCGCGCATGTCGTGGAGGACCTCGACGGGCCCGGCTGGGCGGCGCTGCGCGCGAGCCTGGCCGATCTGGTCGCGGACCCGCCGCTGGCGCCCGCCGCCGCCCGCGCCATCGACGACGTGCTGCTCCCCCGGGTGGATCGCGCGTTCCGCCGGCTGAGCCGCGCTTGGCGGACGGCGCACGCCGAGCAGCCGGGAGCGCAGCGGGACACCGCGCTGCACGAGGCGCGCAAGGAGGCACGCCAAGCCCGGTACGCGGCCGAGACGCTGGCGCCCGTCGTGGGGCAGGAGGCCGCCCGCAGCGCACGGGCCGCCGAGCGCGTGCAAGGCCTGCTCGGCTCCCATCAGGACCTGGTGGTGCTGCGTGGCGTGCTGCGGCGGGCCGCTGGCGAGGCGCACCTGGCCGGGGAGAACGCGTTCACGTACGGCCTGCTGCACGAGCAGGCGCGGGTGCGCGCGCTCGAGCTCGAGCAGCAGCTCCCCCGCCTGGCGCGGCGCGCCACCCGGCCCGGGCGGCGCGCCTGGATGCGCTGACCGCCGTCGGTGGCAGGCGTTCGACGCGGCTGGCCCGAGTCGATGGGGCGCTCAGCCCGCCGTGACCTTGATGAGGTTGCGCCACGGGTCCTCGAAGGACAGCGTGAGGCCGTCGTGCCGCGCCTGGACCCGGGCGTGCGCGAGCCGGTCGCCGAGCGCCGCGACGTCGTCAGCGGTGGGGACGACGATGCCGATCTCACCCAGGCCCAGCGCAGAGGCCCGAGGCCCGGCGCCGGCGCTGTTCCAGGTGTTGACGGCGATGTGGTGGTGGTAGCCGCCCGCGGCGACGAAGAGCGCGCCGTGGAACTCGGCCATCACGTCGAAGCCGAGGGCGTCCACGTAGAAGTCACGGGCCGAGGGCACATCGCCGACCTGCAGGTGCACGTGCCCGATCGTGGCGCCGCTTGCGGGCATGACGGGCAGCCCGAACGCGTCGACGCCGGAGGGCTCGCGCAGGTGCTGTCGCAGGAACTCGTTCGGGTCGAGCCGCAGCGAGTCCATCTGGACGTGCCCCTGCGGGTCGAAGCCCCAGTCGCCGCGGTCGCGGTCCCAGTACAGCTCGACGCCGTTGCCCTCCGGATCGGTGGCGTAGAACGCCAGCGAGACGAGGTGGTCGGCGCTGCCGACGTAGCTCTGCGGCGCCTTGTGGGCGACGGAGGCGACGGTCGCCGCGAGCGCGGCGCGGTCCTCGAAGAGGAAGGCGCTGTGGAACAGGCCGGCCTGCCCGCGCTGCTGGGGCGGCAGGTCGGGGGTGTGGCGGAGCACGACGAGCGGGGTCGTGCCACGTCCCAGGGTGACGACGTCGGGGCGCCCGGAGCCGTCCAGCCGGTCGATGGGCTGCTCGAGGACGTCGAAGAGCAGCACGTCGCGGTAGAAGCGCACCTGCTGGTCAAGGTCTCCGACCAGCAGCGTCACGGCGTCCATCCCGGCTCCTGCGGCGATCGCGTCGGGGCGGCTGGACTGGGTCGCGGGGGTGGTGGGGGCGGTGCTCATGGGGTGCTCCTCGGTCGTGGCCTGCACCCACGATAGTTGATCGTTCAACTGAATGCGAGCCTGTGCCCCTCCTGCTGCGCGCCCGGGCGCGCCGGGGCATGCTCGATCGATGGACGTGACCACCAAGCGGATCTACTCGCCGGTGAGCCCCGACGACGGCTACCGCGTGCTGGTCGACCGGCTCTGGCCCCGCGGCGTCAGCAAGGCCGACGCCGACCTGGACCTGTGGCTGCGCGACGTGGCTCCCAGCACCGAGCTGCGCACCTGGTGGGACCACGACCCCGCGAAGGAGGCCGAGTTCGCCGCGCGCTACGACGCCGAGCTCGACCACAACCCGGCGGTCGCCCAGCTCCGCCAGGCCGCGCAAGAGCATCCCCGCGTCACGCTGCTCTACGCCGCCCGCGACCCGCACATGAACCACGCGCAGGTGCTGCTCGACTACCTCACGGGCGCGCGCTAGCCCGCGCTCCCCCGGAACACCGCCCAGGCGTGCGGCGGCACGGTGCCCGGGGCGCCGGACGCGGCATCGACGCCGCCCGCGCCCAGCACCCGCTCGCCGACCGGCTCCTGCGGGGTGAACGGCTCATCCCCCAGGTTGAGCACCAGCACGAGCCGGTCAGACCCGTCCGGCGCGGCCGACTCCAGCACCAGCTGCTCGTTGGCCACCTGCACTGTGCGCCCCGCGGCCCGCACGAGCCAGGGGTGCCGCCGCCGGAACCCGATCAGGCGCTGATGCTCGCGGTACAGGCCCCAGCCGTCGGGGGCGAGGCCATGCGGGGTGGGCGGGAATTCCGGCCGGATGGCGTCATCACCACCGAACCGCTCCTCCTTCACGCCCCGGAAGCCCTGCTCATCGCCCGAGTACACCGACGGGGTGCCCGCGACGAACATCAGCACGGCGAGGGCATGCGTCGCATGGCGCGGATCGCCCACCTGATCGACGATGCGCGTCACGTCGTGGTTCCCCACGAACGTCTGCGGCAGGAAGACCTCCAGGAACGCCCGGTGGCGGTCGAGCGCCCAGGCCAGCTCGAAGAAGTTGCGGTCGGCCAGCGAGCTCCAGACCGCCTTCCACAGCTCGTACTGGGTCACCGAGTCGATGCCCGAGCGTGCCACGTACTCGGCGTAGTCGCCGTGGATCATCTCCCCCAGCACCCACGCCTGCGGATGGCGGGCCCGCACCCCTGGCAGCACCGACTCCCAGAACCCGGGTGGCACCGCGTAGGCGGCGTCAAGGCGCCAGCCGTCGGCGCCGCGGGCCAGCCAGTGCGACATCACGTCGGCCACGTACCGCGCGACCTCGGGCTCGTCATGGTTGAGCACCACCAACTGGTCATGCCCCTCGAAGACCGCGGGGACCGCCGCGTCACCCTCGCCGGCCCACCGCACCCAACGGCCCGCCTCAGTCCCCGGCCCGGCCGCGAGCGCAGCCCGCACCCGGGGGTGGCCCCGCCCGACGTGGTTGAACACGCCGTCCAGCACCAGCCGCACGCCGCGCTCCCGGGCGGCGGCCACCAGGGCGTCCCAGTCCGCGTCGTCGCCCAGCCGAGGATCGATCACCAAGTGGTCCAGCGTGTCGTAGCCGTGCGTCTGCGACGCGAAGACCGGGCCCAGCAGCAGCCCGTTGCAGCCCAGCTCGACCACGTAGTCGAGCCAATCCGTGAGCCGTCCGAGCCGGCGGCGCACACCGGAATCAGGGTCGGGGCCGTCCACTGGCGCCCCGGTGAACCCGAGCGGGTAGGCGTGCCACCAGATGGCGTGGTCGACCCAGTCGGGCATCAATGCTCCTCAGTGCTGCCGTGCTGCGGTGCGGTGCTGCGCCCGGACGTGGGCGCGGGCTGGCCCGATCCTCTCGCGTCCGCGCCGGTCAACGCACCACGGCGAACCCGCCGGTCCACCGGATGCGCTCCGCCGTGGCCAGCGTGATCTGCAAGAACCCGAGCTGCTCGAGCTGCTGGGCGCGGCCCAGCCCGCCGGCGTCGAGCCCCACCAGGCCCGCCGCGTCGAGCAGGTCGGCGAGCTGGCGCTTGGCCGCCGGGTCGTCGCCCGCGATCAGCACGGTGGTGGGCAGGCCGCCCACCTTCCCCGACTCCAGCGTCGCCGCAAAGGTCGTGTTGAAGGCCTTGAGCACGTGCGCGTCGGGCGCCCACACCGCCACCTGCTCGGCGGCCGAGGAGCCGTGCGGCACCACCAGCCCGTCGAGCGTGGCCAGGTCGATCGGGTTGCAGATGTCGACGAGGGTCTTGCCGCCCAGCTCCGGGGTGTACTGCTCGACCAGCTGCGACAGGCCCGTGTACGGCACTGCGAGGACGACGATCTCGCCGGTGAGCGGGTCGCCGATCTGGCCCGGGGCCACCTGCTCGCCCAGGTTCGCGGCGATCTGCACGCCCGAGTCGATGTTCCGGGACAGGACCTGCACCCGCGCCCCGCCGTTGACCCCGACGGCCGCGATCGCGGCTGCCATCGTGCCGGCGCCGATGATGCTCAGGTTGGTCATGACTACCTCCGCGAGGCGGCCGCGTGCGCGGCACGGATGTGGTCCTCCCACTGTCCGTCGCGGATGGGCGGCGCGCCCACCGGGAGCGTCAGGGCCGCTCGAAGCGGTTGACGCCCAGCCCCTCCAGGAAGCGCGGCCCCTCCGTGGCGAGCTCGGCGGCGTACTGCGCCGCCCACCCGGAGAACGGCGCCGCGGACAACGCGTCGTTCGCGAACCGACGGTCGCCGGTCACCTCGCTCACGCAGAACGACGGGATGGTCAGGTCGGTCACCGGGCCGCCCCGCTCGCACTCCGCGATGACGAGCGGCCGGTTCGCGCCGCCGAACACGTCGATCACCCAGCCGTCCCCGCCGAGCCACAACGAGTACCGGTTCTTCACGATGCGCGCGCCGCCGCGGCGGATCATCTCGACGCCGACGCTGACGTCGATCTCGCGCTCCGCCTCGTACCGGGTGCCCTCGATCATCGGCCCCTTGGCCGTCAGGGCGCAGAAGTCGAACTGGCCCGCGAACTCGTCGAGCACCTCGCGGACGTCCTCAGAGCCGTCCATCTCGATCCGCGCGGTCGACGACTGCACGCGCAGCCGCAGCGCGTAGCCCTGGTCGGCGAGGTAGTAGCTCTGCACGATGAGCACCGGGTCGGGCTCGGCGAGCGCCTCGCTCGGCACCTCCCGCACGAAGAACCGACGCTCGAACTCGAAGTCACCGTTCCCGCTGTCGCT
>JAEWEI010000269.1 GCA_023389545.1 Actinomycetes bacterium
CTCGCAGTGCGCCGGGCCCGACCTGCGCGCGCAGGCCGACGCGCTCACCGTGCCCTGGCGCCGCGTCGGGCTGCCCGCCGAGGGACTGGCCCGCGCTACCCTCCTGCCGCCAGCGCCCGAGGCGTCGGCGACACCTGACCAGGCACGCGCGGCGCTCGCCGCGGCGGTGCGGGCGGCCGAGTTGGTCGCCGAACGAGCGGAAGGCTGACCGCGATGGCGCGCACGGCAGGACGTACCTGGGGGCAGCTGCTCGCGCTGCTGGCCGGCTCAGGGCTGGCGCTCGTCGGCCTCGTGGTGCTGCTCGTCGGGTGGATCGGCGTCGGGGTCTCCACGCTCGAGTCGAGCAACGCGACCGACGAGCCGTGCCTGGTCGCCTACGCCGCCGAACAGGCGAGCGTGCAGTTCACCGCGTTCCCGCCGCGCGCGGTGTGCACGTGGGACGCGGACGGCGCCGAGGTGGTCGTCGCGCAGATGTCGCCCCAGGTGTTCGCGGCCGGGCTCGCCGCGGCCGTGGTCGGCGTCGGGGTGACGGTGACGGTGGGAACGCTGACCCGGCGCCGCCGGGTGGCGCCCGCGCTGGTGGGCTGACCCTGCGGCCTCCCGCGCCGACGGCCGAACAGCGCGCGGCGTGTGTGGGCGGGACACGCGATGATGTGCCGGTGAGCACCGCACCTGATCCCGCAGTCGACCCGAGCATGTCGCAGGGGGCCGAGCCGTCGGCCGCGACGCCCGAGGAGGTCGCCGCCCGGCGTCGGTGGACCGAGCTCGCCGAGCGCGTCCGCGACCTGCAGTTCGCCTACTACGTGCGCGACGCACCGCTCGCGAGCGACGCCGAGTATGACGAGTCGATGCGCGCGCTGGAGGCGCTCGAGGAGGAGTTCCCGGCGCTGCGGACGCCCGAGTCGCCCACCCAGGTGGTCGGCGGCACGTTCTCGACCGAGTTCACCGCCGTGGACCACGTCGAGCGGATGCTCTCGTTGGACAACGCGTTCTCCGCCGAGGACGTCGCCGCGTGGGCCGAGCGCGTGGCCCGGGACGTCGGCGAGACCCCGGGCGGCCTGCACTACCTCACCGAGCTCAAGATCGACGGGCTCGCCATCGCGCTGCTGTACGAGCGGGGGCGGCTCGTGCGGGCCGCCACGCGAGGCGATGGGCGCACCGGCGAGGACGTCACGCTGAATGTCCGGACGATCTCCACGATCCCGCAGGTGCTCGCCGGCGACCCGGCGGCCCACCCGGAGCTGATCGAGGTCCGCGGGGAGGTCTTCCTGCCGGTGGAGGCGTTCACGGAGCTCAACGCCGCTCAGGTGGAGGCGGGCAAGGCGCCGTTCGCCAACCCCCGCAACGCGGCGGCGGGCTCGCTGCGGCAGAAGGACCCCCGGGTCACGGCCTCGCGCCCGCTGCGGATGTACGCGCACGGCATCGGCGCGCTGCGCTGGGGCGACGGCACGGGCGGCGCCGGCCTCGAGCGGCAGTCGCAGGTGTACGACCTGCTCGCGGGGTGGGGGGTGCCCGTCTCCTCGCACACCCGCGTCGCGGCCGGGCTGCCCGAGGTGCAGGAGATGATCGACCACTACGGCGAGCACCGCCACGACGTGGAGCACGAGATCGACGGCATCGTCATCAAGGTCGATGAGATCTCGTTGCAACGCCGGCTCGGGTCCACGAGCCGCGCCCCGCGTTGGGCGATCGCGTACAAGTACCCGCCCGAGGAGGTCAACACCAAGCTCCTCGACATCCGCGTGAACGTGGGGCGCACGGGCCGGGTGACGCCCTTCGGCGTGATGGAGCCGGTCCGGGTCTCCGGCTCCACAGTCGAGATGGCGACGTTGCACAACGCCAGCGAGGTGGCCCGAAAGGGCGTGCTGATCGGCGACACGGTGGTGCTGCGCAAGGCCGGCGACGTGATCCCCGAGATCGTGGGACCCGTCGTCGAGCTGCGCGACGGCACGGAGCGCCCGTTCGAGATGCCGACGGAGTGCCCGTCCTGCGGCACGCCGCTCGCCCCCGCCAAGGAGGGGGACATCGACATCCGGTGCCCCAACGCGCGCTCGTGCCCGTCCCAGCTCCGCGAGCGGGTCTTCGGCATCGGCTCACGCGGCGGGCTCGACATCGAGGCGCTCGGCTGGGAGGCCGCGATCGCCCTCGTCGACCCCGAGTTCAACCGGCCGGAGGACGCGGAGGGCGAGCCGCAGACGCCGGTGCTGAGCACCGAGGCAGGCCTCTTCGACCTGCGTGCCGAGGACCTCGCCGACGTGCGGGTCTGGCGCGAAAAGAAGAAGGCGGGGGTCGGCACCGGGGTGTGGGAGCAGGTGCCGTACTTCTACACCCGGCCGACGGCGAAGAAGCCCTCGGCCCCTTCCGCGACGACGCTGAAGCTCATCGAGCAGCTCGAGCTGGCGAAGTCCAAGCCGCTGTGGCGGGTGCTCGTCGCGCTGTCCATCCGACACGTGGGTCCCACGGCGGCCCGCGCGCTCGCCGGCGCCTTCGGCTCCCTCGACGCCATCCGCGACGCGGACGCCGCGTCGCTCGCCGCGGTGGACGGCGTGGGCCCGACGATCGCCGCCGCGGTGCAGGACTGGTTCCACGGGGAGGGAGCCGACTGGCACACCGAGATCGTCGAGCGCTGGCGGGACGCGGGCGTCGCGCTGACCGAGGAGCGCGACGAGTCTGCCCCGCGCACCCTCGAGGGCCTCACCGTGGTCGTCACCGGCGGGCTGGAGGGGTTCAGCCGCGACGGCGCCAAGGAGGCCATCCTCAGCCGCGGCGGGAAAGCGTCGGGCAGCGTGTCGAAGAAGACCGACTACGTGGTGGTGGGGGAGAACGCCGGCAGCAAGGAGGCCAAGGCGCGCGAGCTCGGGCTGCGGATCCTCAACGAGGAGCAGTTCACGCGGCTGCTCGCGGAGGGGCCCGCGGCCTTCGCCGACGAGGCTGCCGAGGTCGATGAGGGCGAGGCGGACGAGGCATGACAGCGCTCACCGATCGGGGCCGCGGCCTGGTGGTCCGAGCGGCTGCCACACCCGCCGAGATCGCGGGTGCGGGCGAGGTCACAGTCGCCGCGTACCTGGCAGACGGCCTGCTCACGACCGAGCATCCGTACACGCGCGAGTTGCGCGACGGGGCGCGGCGCGCTGCCGAGGCGACCCTGCTCGTGGCGCTCGGCGTCGGCGACGCGGGGTCGGAGCCCGCCGTGGCCGGCACGTTGACCTTCGCGCCGCACGGGAGCCCCTGGGCCGAGTTCGCGCGGCCCGGAGAGGTGGAGATCCGGATGCTCGCCGTGGATCCCGCGTCGCGCGGTCGCGGAGTGGGGGAGGCGCTCATGCGGTCCGCTCTGGCGGAGGCAATGGCCCTCGGCGCGCAGCGGGTGGTGCTCTCGACGCTGGACTCGATGTCCACAGCGCACCGGCTCTACGGGCGCCTCGGATTCGTCCCGGCCCCGGCGCGGGACTGGCACTCCGACGGGGTCGACCTGCGCGTGCTCGAGTGGGCCGCGCCGCAGGCCCCCGGCGCCGCGGTGGAGGCCGCGACGTGGCCTCCGCTCGAGGTCGTGGACGTGGACGGGTGGCGGCTCGGGCTCTCCGGCGGGTTCACCCGACGCGCGAACAGCGTGCTGCCGCTCGCGGAGCCCGGTGACATGGCCGATGCCCTCGCGTGGGTCGAGCGGTGCTACGCCGAGCGCGGGCTGCCCGCCGTGTTCCGCGTCGGCCGCGAGAGCCGGCCTGACGGGCTGCGGGACCTGCTCGTCGCGCGCGGATACGCGCCCGCGGCGGTCACGGACGTGCTGGTGCTCGAGGGGCTGGCCGCAGAGGCTGCGCCGTCCGCGGCCACTGGCGATCTCGTGGACGGGAGGCTGGCGGGAGTCGTCGGCGAGGTGGTCCTCGACATCTCGGAGGAGCCCGACGAGGCATGGCTGACGTGCTGGACCGGGGTGAAGTCGGGCGGAGGCGCGGACCCGGGCCTGGCGCGGGCGGTCGTCACCGGATCGCCCGCCGTCTACCTGAGCGCGCGTGACGCCAGCGGCGTGGTCGGCGTGATCCGGGCCGGATTCGCCGCGGACTGGGCGGGGATCTCCTGTCTGACCGTGGCGCCGCAGGCACGACGCCGCGGGCTGGGCCGGGCGCTCACCCACGCGGCACAGGCCGCGGCCGCGCGCGCAGGCGCCCGCCGGTGCTTCCTGCAGGTCGAGACGGGCAACGTGATCGCCGCGGAGCTGTACGCCCGGATGGGCTTCCTGCCCGCCGACAGGTACTGCTACCTCGAGCGCTGAGGCGCCCGGGCCGAGGCCGCCGTGCCGAGGTGCCGCCACCGGTGGGTCGTTCGATACTGGCCGCATGGTCTCTGTCGATCGGGCTCTGCGGCTCCGCGCCGCCGGCATGAGCTGGCATCCGCGCTCCGGGGACCGGTTCACGATCCTGCAGCCCGAGCTCTCCGGTGAGGTGTTCACCATCTCGGACATGATGATCGAGGCGCATGAGTTCCCCACGGGCACGGTGCTCGGGTTCAACGGCACCACCGAGTGGGCGCTGGACTCGGTGTCGCAGGAGGACGCGTTATGGCTGCCGAGCGAGGGGCAGCTCCGCGAGATGCTGGGCGGCACGTTCCGCAGCCTGTCGCGCGGCATCGATGACTACCAGGTGGTGGTCGAGCTCCCGGGCCGCCCCGAGCAGTCCTTCCGGGCCCCGACAGTGCCCGACGTGTACGCCGACGCCCTGCTCGCCCTGGTCGCGGCGGCTGTGGACCGCGTCCGATGAGCCCTGGGCCGTCGCTGCGGCCACCGCCGAACGCCTAGACTTCGAGGCATGTCCACCCTCTCCCGCGACGAGGTCGCGCGCGTGGCAGCCCTGGCCCGGATCGACCTGACGACCACCGAGCTCGACCGCCTGGCGGGCGAGCTCGACGTGATCGTCGAGTCGGTCGCCCGGGTCAGCGAGGTCGCCACGCCCGACGTGCCTGCCACCAGCCACCCGCTGCCGATGACCAACGTGTTCCGCCCGGACGTCCCCGAGCAGCCGCTGACGCAGGCTCAGGCACTGTCCGGCGCGCCCGCGTCGGAGGACGGCAAGTTCCTCGTCCCGCAGATCCTCGGGGAGGAGTGACATGACCGACCTGACCCGCCTGTCCGCCGCCGACCTGGCCGACAAGCTCGCCGCGCGCGAGATCACCAGCGTGGAGGCCACCCAGGCCCACCTGGACCGCATCGCCGCCGTCGAGCCGGCCGTGCACGCGTACCTGCACGTCTCCGGCGAGGAGGCCCTGGCCACCGCGCGCGACGTCGACGAGCGCCGCGCCGCAGGCGCCGACCTGCACCCGCTCGCCGGGGTGCCGATCGCCGTCAAGGACATCATCGTCACGAAGGGCCTGCCGACCACGGCTGGCTCGAAGATCCTCGAGGGCTGGGTGCCGCCGTACGACGCCACTCTGGTCGAGCGGATCAAGGCCGCCGGCCTGCCGATTCTCGGCAAGACGAACATGGACGAGTTCGCCATGGGGTCCAGCACCGAGCACTCGGCGTACGGCAACACGCACAACCCGTGGGACCTGGACCGGATCCCTGGCGGCTCGGGCGGCGGGTCCGCCGCGGCGGTCGCGGCGTACGAGGCCCCGCTGGCCATCGGCACGGACACCGGCGGCTCGATCCGCCAGCCCGGCGCGGTCACCGGCACCGTCGGTGTGAAGCCGACCTACGGCTCGGTCTCCCGTTACGGCCTGATCGCGCTCGCCTCGTCGCTCGACCAGGCGGGCCCGGTCACCCGCACCGTGCTCGACTCCGCGCTGCTGCACGAGCTGATCGGCGGGCACGACCCGCGCGACTCGACCTCGATCAACGAGCCGCTGCCCGGCCTGGTCGCCGCGGCCCGCCAGGGCGCCACCGGCGACCTGTCCGGCGTGCGCGTCGGCGTGGTCCGCGAGCTGCAGGGCGAGGGCTATCAGCCCGGCGTGCTCGCGCGGTTCGAGGAGTCGCTCGACCTGCTGCGCTCGGCCGGCGCGGAGATCGTCGAGGTCTCCTGCCCGCACTTCACGTACGCGTTGGGCGCGTACTACCTGATCCTGCCGAGCGAGGCGTCGAGCAACCTGGCCAAGTTCGACGGCATGCGCTTCGGCCTGCGCGTCGAGCCCGAGGACGGCCCGGTCACGGCTGAGCGCGTCATGGCCGCCACGCGTGGGGCGGGCTTCGGCGACGAGGTCAAGCGCCGCATCATCCTCGGCACGTACGCCCTGTCCGCGGGGTACTACGACGCGTACTACGGCAGCGCGCAGAAGGTCCGCACCCTGATCCAGCGCGACTTCGCGGCCGCGTTCGAGCAGGCTGACGTGCTGGTCTCCCCGACGGCGCCGACCACGGCGTTCAAGCTCGGCGAGAAGTTGGACGACCCGCTGGCGATGTACCTCAACGACGTCGCCACGATCCCGGCGAACCTCGCCGGTGTGCCCGGCATGTCGCTGCCGAACGGCTTGTCTGACGACGGCCTGCCGGTCGGCTTCCAGGTGCTGGCCCCGGCCAAGGCGGACGACCGGCTGTACCGCGTGGGCGCCGCGCTCGAGGCGTTGCTGGAGAAGAACTGGGGCGGCCCGCTGCTGGCCAAGGCGCCCGAGCTGGAGGTGGGCAAGTGAGCGCGCAGACCGTGGACCTGGTCGACTACGACGAGGCCGTGCGCCGGTACGACCCGGTCATCGGCATCGAGGTGCACGTCGAGCTCGGCACCCGCACCAAGATGTTCGACGCGGCGCCGCAGACCTTCGGCGACGAGCCCAACACGGCGGTCACCCCGGTCTCGCTCGGCCTGCCGGGCGCGCTGCCGGTGGTCAACGGCACGGCCGTGGAGTACGCGATCCGGATCGGCCTGGCGCTGAACTGCCAGATCGCCGAGTCCTGCCGCTTCGCCCGGAAGAACTACTTCTACCCGGACGTCCCGAAGAACTTCCAGACGTCGCAGTACGACGAGCCCATCGCGTTCGACGGGTACCTGGACGTCGAGCTCGACGACGGCGAGATCTTCCGCGTGCAGATCGAGCGCGCGCACATGGAGGAGGACGCGGGCAAGAACACCCACGTCGGCGGCTCCACGGGCCGCATCCAGGGCGCCGAGTACTCGCTGGTGGACTACAACCGCGCGGGCATCCCGCTGGTGGAGATCGTCACGCGCCCCATCGAGGGCGCGGGGGAGCGGGCGCCCGAGGTGGCGCGCGCCTACGTGCAGACCCTGCGGGACATCTTCCGGGCGCTCGGCGTCTCGGAGGCCCGCATGGAGCGCGGCAACGTGCGCGCCGACGTGAACCTGTCGCTGCGGCCGACCCCCGAGTCGGTGCTGGGCACCCGCACCGAGACGAAGAACGTCAACTCGTTCCGCTCGGTGGAGCGCGCCGTGCGCTACGAGGTGTCGCGGCAGGCCGCCGTGCTCGACGCCGGTGACACCGTCACGCAGGAGACGCGGCACTGGCATGAGGACACCGGCATCACCACTGCCGGCCGCGTGAAGTCGGACGCCGAGGACTACCGGTACTTCCCGGAGCCCGACCTGGTCCCGGTCAACCCGAGCCGCGAGTGGGTCGAGGAGATCCGCGCGTCCCTGCCCGAGCTGCCCGCCGCGCGCCGTCGGCGGCTGCAGGCCGCCTGGGGCTTCGCCGACGCGGAGATGCGCGACGTCGTCAACGCGGGCGCCATCGAGCTGATCGAGGCGACGGTGGCCGCGGGCGCGACCCCGGCCGCCGCGCGCAAGTGGTGGATGGGCGAGCTGGCCCGCACCGCGAAGACGCAGGAGGTGGAGCTCGGCGACCTGCCCATCACCCCCGCGCAGATCGGCCAGCTCCAGGCGCTCGTCGACTCGGGCCGGATCAATGACAAGCTGGCCCGCCAGGTGCTCGAGGGCGTGCTGGCGGGGGAGGGCGATCCCGAGCAGGTCGTCGTCGCGCGCGGGCTCGAGGTCGTCTCGGACGACGGCCCGCTGCTCGAGGCCATCGACGCGACGCTGGCCGCCCAGCCGGACCTGGCGGAGAAGATCCGCTCGGGCAACCAGGGCCCCATCGGGGCGATCATCGGCGCGGTGATGAAGGCCACGCGTGGCCAGGCCGACGCCGGCCGCGTGCGCGAGCTCGTGTTGGAGCGGCTCAGCGAGGGCTGACGCCCGGCCCGCGCGATCGGGCGGGCACGGTGCCACGACAGCGGGGCGCGACCAGTTGGTCGCGCCCCGCTGTCGCGCCGTCCCGGGCAGCCCGGCCGTGGTCAGTCGCGTGCTCCGCCGTCAGTGCAGGTCAGTGCAGGTCAGTGCAGGTCAGTGCAGTTCAGTGCAGGACGGCCTGCGCGTACACCCGCATCGCGTCGCGCAGGTACACCGCGAGCCCTGGCGCGTACGCGTCGTAGACGGCTGTGAATCGCTCATCCTCCACGTACATGTCGCCGAGGCCCGCGTAGGACTCCCGCCCGGGGGTCCAGGACACGCAGATGCCCGCGTAGTGCCGCGCGACGAGCGCCTGGACCCGGGCGTCGTCCACCGGGACGCCCGCGACCAGGCATTCGGCCAGCCCGCGGCTGACGGCGTCCTGCTCCGCGAGGTGCCGGGCCTGTCCGGCCTCGCCCAGGCGCGTCCAGGAGTCGTGACTGCTGTCGACCGCGTCGTCGCCCCAGCGCTCGCGCGCCTCGGCGTCGTACTGGCTGTTGTCGAACCCGGCGTACAGGTCGTGGGCTTCCATGGCAGTGCCCCCTTCCAGGGACTCGAGGGTGGAGGCGACGGTGGCGGCGAGCCGTGCGAAGCGGTCGCTCTCCGCGAGCAGCCGTTCCCGGTGCCCGCGGAGCAGGTCGAGCCTGGCCTGGCGTGCCGCCTCGGGCCCGGCGGCGTCCTCGACCCGCAGCGTGTCGGCGATCGTCGCGAGGTCGACGCCGAGCTCGCGCAGCACGAGGATCTGCTGCAACCGCAGGAGCTCGGGGCGCCCGTAGAGGCGGCGCCCCCCGGCGGCGGCGCCGCGGGGAGGCAGCAGCCCGATGGCGTCGTAGTGGCGCAGGGCCCGTGACGTGGTCCCCGACAGGCGAGCGACCTCGTCGATGGTCCACGTCTCGTCCTGGACCGCGCCCCTCGCCATGCCGCCCTCCTCGTGTCGTCTCCTGACGGCGGGACTTCCGCCGTCGAGCACGACGCTACGAGTTGACGTTACGTCAAGCGCAAGCGGTCACGCCCTCGCGCGCGCGTTGTCTGCGAGCGCGATCCGCCGCTCGACGGCATGGTCCACCAGTCGCTCTGGATAGCCCACGGCGCCGGCGGGCAGCCGCCATGGCTCGTGCACCGCGGCGCCCGCGACTGCGCGCAACTCGGGCACCCACCGGCGCACGTAGTCGCCGTCTGGGTCGAACCGCTGCCCCTGGGCCACCGGGTTGAACACCCGGAAGAACGGCGCCGCATCGCGCCCGGTGCCCGCGACCCACTGCCAGTTGAGCTGGTTCTGGGCCACATCGCCGTCCACCAGCCAGCGCATGAAGTGCTCGGCGCCACGCTGCCATCGGATGTGCAGGTCCTTGACCAGGAACGAGGCCACCACCATGCGCAGCCGCCCGTGCATCCAGCCCTCGGCGCGGAGCTGGCGCATGCCCGCGTCGACGAACGGGTACCCGGTGCGCCCGTCCTGCCAAGCCGTGAGCCAGGCGTGCTCGCGGTCGCCGTCGGCCCACGCGTCCTCGGGCGCCTCCGGCCGCAGCGACTCGGTGCGCGCCGACGGGTGATGGTGCAGCACGTCGGCGTGGAACTCCCGCCATGCGAGCTCGCTGCGGAACATGGCCGCGCCGTCGCCGGGCAGGCGGCCGAGGTCGGCGAGCAGTGTGCGGGGGTGGGCCTCGCCCCAGCGCAGCGCCGCGGACATGCGCGACGTGCCCGCC